>JAFDHF010000036.1 GCA_019308905.1 Deltaproteobacteria bacterium | reverse complement strand
CGAATCACGAACACGACCTTTCCCCTCCCCGCTCACCCTTGATGGGTACCCCACCGCTTCCGCAATGTCGCTCGGAGGCAAGGGTGTTCTCCAAAAGTCAGGAAACTCCACATCAAGGTTTGGGCTCTTGTATGAGAGGGCGGGCCCCCTCCCTGCGGCCGTGCTCGGGACGGCACCGGCTCACCCCTAGGGCGTTCAGGGACAAGGTGTTCTCCGAGAGTGAGAGATGCAGCCGGTGCTTCCTTGACAAACACGGCTCATGCCCGTACATTGCAAGGAATAACCATGCCATAGCCAGGGAGGTTGTGAATGGATCGGGGTTTTTCGGAGGCGATCGCTTCGGAGGTACCTGAAAACGCTCTTTTGATTTCCACGGGTCTTCCAGGCAGCTGGAAGAGTCCTGTCACGGAAAGGATCTCCGAGATAAAGGGAGCGAGTATCCTGAGGTCTGACATGATTCGTCTGGAGGTCTTAAGGGGCTTGGACATCTTTGACGAGAAGGTAGCCTCGAACAGGGAAAACCGCATGAAGGTCTACGAAGAGATGTTTCGTCAGGCAGAGGAGAGGCTCAATAGGAATCCAGGAGGGCTTATTCTCGACGCGACCTTCGTGACGCAGGATCTGAGGATACGGGCCGCTGGGATAGCCCATAGGACTGCAAGGCCGCTGGTAATTGCGGAGATGAGGTGTTCCGAAGAGGCTTCGATCAGGCGGATCCTCAAGAGGACCAAGGAAAATTACGAGTCAAACGCCCTGACCCGTCAGGCCTATCTCAACAACAAGGCCATCTTCCAGGAGGTTGACCTGGGCGAAATAAAGAAACATTTCTCCTCTGTCGACCTGATCTATCTGCTCATCGATACCGAGTACGACGAGCCGGAGCGGTGGGAGGTAAGGAGGGTGGAGAGAAGATAGGAGCCGCAGCGCATATCCCATGGACACAGCACAGTTGCAAAGAGCCCTCATGGATCCTGCTGCCTATCCTGAGCGACCCGGCTCTGTAAGCTTTACGGAAACCCACATCTCCCTGGTCTTCTTTACCGGCGCTCATGCGTACAAGGTCAAGAAGCCTGTCAACTTCGGGTTCCTCGACTTTACGACTCTGGATAAGAGAAAACACTTCTGCCAATTGGAGCTGAACCTGAACAGGAGGCTTTCAAGGGATATCTATCTCGCCGTGGTGCCCATAAGAAAGAAGGGTGGAAGGGTTGTAATCGACGGCGAGGGCCGCACCGTCGAATATGCCGTAAAGATGAAGCAGATACCGGAAGATCTCCTTATGGACAGGCTCCTGGACCGAGGAATGATCAGTCGGGAGATGGTGGAGAGGGTCGCTGACAGATTGGTTGATTTCTATGGCAAGACAGAGACCAATGAGAGAATCCAGAGCTTTGCAAGGCCGAATCGGCTGAGGCAGGACACGGATGAGAATTTTGAACAGACGGAAAAGTACATCGGTACCACCGTCTCTGGAAGGCAGTTCCGGGAGATTCGAGGGGCTACCGATTCCTTCTTGGAGAGGAACAGGCAAGTTTTCCTCCAAAGGATCAGGGAAGGAAGAATCAGGGACTGCCATGGAGATCTCAGGCTGGAACACGTCTTTTTCGGCCAGGAGATCTCCATCCTCGACTGCATCGAGTTCAATGAGCGATTTCGTTATATTGACATCGCGGCGGATATCGGATTCCTCGCAATGGATCTCGACTATCGAGGAAGGGGCGATCTCAGCCGGGTTCTCATAGACCGTTATGTGAATCGATTTGGCGACCCGGGGATCTATCGGGTTCTCGATTTCTACAAGTGCTACCGTGCGTATGTGCGGGGAAAAGTCGAGAGTTTCACCCTGGACGATCCCCATGTAGACACCGGCGAGAAGGAGAGGGCCCTGGACAGGGCCCTGGAATACTTCCGCCTGTCCCACCAGTACGCTGGAATGCTGTCCTGAAACAGGTTCTCCAGAGAGGGTTCGAGATCGGTCCCTCCTGGGGGAATTGAACAGGCCTTTGGGTTACTTCCCTTTCATCCGGTTGGGTTCGATGGCTGGTCATTTCAAGACAGAGACGGCATGGAGAGTCCTTTTCGCAGGGGTTTTCGTGGCCCTATTCGCAGCCGGCCTGTCAAACCACGCCTTGTGGACGCCGGACGAGCCGAGAGTCGCCGAGATCGGCAGGGAGATGGCTCTGAGTGGGAACTGGGCCGTTCCCACCCTGAACGGTAAGCCGTTCCTCGAGAAGCCCCCTCTCTATTTCTGGGCTCTGGCGTCGACCTTCCGGGGGCTTGGAGGGGCCTCCCACAGGGTGGCGAGGATTCCCTCGGCTCTGTTCGGGCTCGGAGGAGTGGTGGCGGTCTTCTTTCTCGCGAGGATGCTATTCGGGTTGCGGGCGGGTTTTTTCTCGGCTCTCATTCTGGCCACCACCTTTGACTACCTCAAGGTCTCCCACCGGGTCCTGGTGGACAGTGCGCTGGCCTGTTTTGTGATTTCCGCCATGGCTTGTTTCATGAGGGGGTATCTTTCGGGCAAAACCCGGCCGAAGTTTCTCTATTATGGGATGTTTTATCTCTTTTGCGGGTTAGCCTTCCTTTCCAAAGGGTTGGTTGGATTTGTCATTCCGGGTTTGGCGGTCCTCAGCTTCCTGGTTTTCGAGAGGAATCTCAAGGAGATAGGGAGGATGGCGCCCTGGTTGGGAGCAGGGATTGTGGCCGCTCTCTGCCTGCCCTGGCTTCTCGCTCTCTGGCAGCAGGGGGGGTGGGAGTATCTGGAGGTTTTTGTCGTGAAAAACCACATCCAGAGGTTTCTTTCCGGGGGGAGCCTCGGCCACCACAAGCCTTTCTATTACTATCTCGGCCATTTCCCGGGGAGCTTTCTACCCTGGAGCCTTCTCCTGGTGCCGGTGGCCTACCGATCCGTCTTCGGCAGAGAAGACCTTGCTCCGCGGCCAAGGCAGGGAGTTCTCTTCATGAAGTGCTGGTTTGTGAGCGGTTTTGTCCTGTTGAGTATTGCTTCCACCAAGAGGACCATCTACCTCCTCCCCCTTCTTGCTCCCGGATCTGTTATGACCGCCTGGTGGATCGACCTGACTCTGGAGTCCGAAGGGCTGGGTCGGGTGGAGGGCATCTTTGTCTGGTTTTTTGGGTTTCTCCTCTTGGTTGCAGGGCTCGTTTTGGGCGCTCTCGATCTGTATCTGTCGAGGCAGTGGGGCGGAGTAAAGGTGGCGCATTGGCTTCTCACCATAGGACTTTCACTGGGGGCTCTCAGATTCCTCAGGCGCAAGAGGCTCGGCCCGTTCTGGGTGGCCTCCTACGGGACGGTATTTTCTCTTTTTCTCTTCCTCCTCTTGTGGATTCCTCCATCCATGGACCGCTACAAGAGTTTTGTCCCCTTCTGCCGGCAGGTTGCCGGGGTCCTGGAGCCTTCCAGTGGTCTTTACGGTTTCAGACCGGACGAGACACTCCGGGGGGTTGTGCCCTTCTATACGGGGCGTTTTGTAAAAGAGATAGATACCAGGGAATCTCTCGAGCAGGCACTCGACCGGAAGGATCGGGTCTTTGTGGTGGTCATGGACGGGCGCGGACAAGCCGAGAAGGAAGTCC
Source organism: Deltaproteobacteria bacterium (assembly GCA_019308905.1). Taxonomy (NCBI): domain Bacteria; kingdom Pseudomonadati; phylum Myxococcota; class Myxococcia; species Deltaproteobacteria bacterium. Next base: position 37,120 of record JAFDHF010000036.1, on the reverse strand, counting down.
TCGCCACGGGCAAGGCTTATCTCCTGGTTCGAAGGAAGGTGGACGCCAGATATATCTGCTCCCTTCTCACAAACAGGGCCGGGGAGGTTGCCGAATGATGCCAGCGGCCTGCCTATAAATCCCTTTCAACCGTTGAAGGGGGGACGTTTCACGAGGCGTCGTGGCTGAGCCTCGAGACGGAGAGATTTCCCTTGGCCAGGTACCAGAGGCCCAGGCCCGTGATAGGGACGTAGGTGATAATATGATAGATGATTGAGAAACCGAGAGCCGTTGTCTTGTCGATTCCCCATAACCCCAGGGCGACGATGGAGAAATACTGGATGGTGCCTAGGTAACCTGGTGAAGAAGGGATCATGATGCCCAAGGCGATTATCCCCAGGAATGTGAGGGTAGAGACGAAGGGGAGGGGGAGGCGGGCGCCCTTGATCATTCCGAAGACCGAAAGGGCGAAGATCAGCCATACAGCCAGCGAGAGGAGGCCCACCATAGCAAGACGGCTCTTCGATTTGAGCAGATCCAGCCCCTGGGAAAAGGAGAGGAGCGCCTCTCTGAGACGATTGGAAGCGGCCTTCCCGAGGAATCCCGTTCCCCTTGCGGCAACGTCGGCGAACCTCTCCGTGAAACGGTTCAGGAGAAGCATGAGAGTGAAGATAGCCGTGTAGAACCCGGCGGCCGTAAATGCCAAACGGATAAGCCATTTCTCGACGTTGCCCACGAAAAGAAGCCCGGCCGCGAGAAAGAGGATGAGAGCATAACCGTCGCAGAGCCTCTCGAGGGCGACTGTTGCGAGGGCGAGGCTCTTGCTGACATTCTTCCTTTTTCCCAACAGATAGGCTCTGGCGAATTCACCGATTCGCACGGGCAAAACGTTGTTCACCATGAAGCCGATGATGAGGATTTCGAAGGCCTGGTAGGTTCGGATTTCGGTGGCCCCCTGAATGATGTACCGCCATCTGACCGCCCGCACCCAGAACGAGACAAACAGTGCAAATAGAACAGGGAGGAGATAGAACCAACCGAATCCCGCCATGCCAGCAACGAGCCGGGAGACCTCGATGTTCCGGAAAGAGAGATAGAGAAACAGGGCGGTTATCACGAAACCCGCCCCGACCTTGACGACGTTTTTCATCAGACCCCCTCGCTGTTATTTCAAAATAGCACAAAACAGCCGAAGAAATAACCCGCTCTCCCTTGCAAGCGGTCCGTGGAGCCCGCCCTTGACTGTGACCTCCTGTGACCGGAGCCTGTCTGCCCCTCCGTGGTGGGCGTATTGTAAGAACCCCCTTGAAGGGATAATATAGAGTTGTGGCCGAAGGATTCAGGGAAACTCTATGCAGAGGAGAATGACGAGACAGATTTCGGTGGGTCGAGTGAAGATCGGGGGAGGAGCCCCGATTTCCGTCCAGTCTATGACCAAGACCGATACACGAGACGTGGGTGCCACGGTTTCTCAGATCAGGAGGTTAGAGGCCGCCGGATGTGATCTGGTCCGGATAGCCGTCGTGGACCGAGAGGCCTGTGAGGCTCTGGCAAGCATCAAGCGGGCTACAGAGGTGCCTCTCATTGCAGACATCCATTTCGACCATCGACTCGCCCTGAAAGCACTGGATGCAGGGGTTGACGGCTTGAGAATCAATCCAGGCAATATCGGCGGAAGGGAGAAGACCCGCGCCGTAGTCGAGGCAGCGCGGCAGCGGGGCGTTCCCATAAGGATCGGGGTGAATGCCGGATCCCTGGAAAAGGATATTCTCTCCAAGTATGGGCATCCAACAGCCCAGGCCATGGTGGAGAGCTGCCTCCGGCACATCCGGATCTTGGAAGATCTGGATTTTTACGATATGAAGGTCTCGGTCAAAGCCTCGAGCGTGATGAGGACGATCGAGGCCTACCGGATGCTTTCTGAGAGGACCGACTATCCCCTCCACCTCGGGGTTACAGAGGCAGGCCCGTCTCCCGTGGGCTCGGTGAAATCTGCCGTCGGGTTGGGGATCCTCCTTGAAGAGGGGATCGGGGATACGATCCGGGTGTCACTGACCGGTGACCCCGTGGAGGAGGTGCAAACCGGCCAGGCCATCCTGAGGTCGTTGAATCTGAGGAATCGTGGGGTTGACCTGGTGTCGTGCCCTACCTGCGGTAGGTGCAATACCGACGTGGTACGGGTAGCTCTGGAGGTGGAGGAACGGCTCAGGGGGATCGCCGCCCCTCTGAGGGTGGCTGTGATGGGATGCGAGGTTAACGGACCAGGCGAGGCGCGTGAGGCCGACGTGGGTGTGGCCTTCGGAAAGCGATGGGGTATACTCCTGAAGAGGGGCAGAATCGTGAGAAGGTATCCGAGGTCCCGGGTGGTCGAGGCCCTGGTCGCCGAGGTGGAGGAGATGGCACGGAAGGCAAAGGGATCTACAGAGGAGTCCGGATAGGCCGGTAGATCGGTTTTCTCACTTTCTGCCGGTTCGACGGCGGTGCTTTCTGAGCTCCTTCGAGGTATAGTAGATACGGTGGGCCACGGTGAGATGGCTCAGCACGGCAATGATCCAAAGGGCCGGCACCATCCAGTTGAGAAGCGCTCCTGCAGCCAAGACCAGGATCCTTTCCGCCCTCTCCATCAATCCCACATTGCATTTCGCGATCAGAGCTTCTGCTTTGGCCCGTATGTAGGGAACCATCATGGCCCCTCCCAGGGCTATAATGGTTAGAAGTGTGGTCCCTGGCGCATGGTTGCGAAGGTAGTAGATCGTAATACCGAGAAAAAGGAGAAAATCAGAATAGCGATCGATTACCGAATCGAGGAACGCGCCGAAGGGAGTCGCAGCGTCCTGGTTTCTTGCCATCGCCCCGTCGAGCAGATCGAACAGTCCCCCTGCGAGAATCACCCATCCTCCTACAAACCACTGGCCGATGGCCAGAAGAACTCCCGCTATTACGGTGAGGCCGAATCCTCCAAAGGTCAATAGATTCGGATTGATGGGTTTTCGGATGAGCCATTTTGCCCCTTTTCTTATGTAGGGATCGAGACTGTGGCCGATTTTCCAGCTTAACATGACCGCTTCCAGGGTTTGAAACTCGACTCAGCTCCCGGGTTCAGAAAAAGATCCGCTTCCGCGGCTCTCTGAATCCAGGGAGCATCGCGCCAGTCCTACTGTGAGGAAGCTTGGCCCCGGGGGCTGCCGGTCCCCCGGAACAGCGCAACGACGGAGAGAATTATATGGGTTTCGCGATCAAAAGCAAAGATTTTTTTCAGGGGGTTCCTTGACAGACCATCTACCCCATTGTAACGTGATTTTCGTGTTCCGGTACCGCTCCCCACGGCAGGAGCCAAGGGTACGCAAGGAGGGATTGATCCCGATGAGGTCGCGAGAGGATCTGAGAAAGACCCTGCTTCGTATTGACGGAAGGGGATACAAAGCCTACAAGGATATCGAGGGGCAATACGACTTCGGCTCCTTCCGGTTCTCCATCGATCATGTCCAGGGTGATCCCTTTGCCTCCCCCTCCCGGGTGCGAGCACTGGTTGATTTGGAGAAGAGTCGAATCCCCACTTCGTTCCTTAGGAACAGGACCAGGCAGGTAGCTCTTCGGGACTATCTGACAAGGGTGTTTGACAAGCGGCTGCGAACGCTGGTCAAGGGACACCGGGGCATGGGGACAAGCGGGGTGATCAGCATCGACCGGGGGGGGCAGGAAGTCCTCGACCGGACTGCTGTGGTGATCGAGGGGAGTACTGTTGAGGCGCGGTTTGTCGTCGGTCTCCCGGCTGCTGGCCGGACGATTCTGGGCAGGGAGTCGCTGGAGATTTTTTTCGACGAGATTCCACGTGTTGTGGAGGCATCGCTTTTTGCAGGGTCCCTGTCTCTGTCAGAAATGGAGAACCATGTGGCAACCGTAGAGGACCAGGAGTCTCTGAGAAATCGACTCGAAGAGTTGGGATTGGTGGCCTTTTTGGGTGATGGTTCGATTCTTCCCCGGAGAAGCGGAGTGGACGACCGCCCCCTGACGGAGAATCCTGTGGTATTGGAGAGTCCACCTGAGCTCCGGGTGGAGGTCGATGTGCCGAATGCGGGGAAGCTTAGAGGCATGGGAATTCCCAAAGGGGTAACCCTGGTGGTAGGAGGGGGATTCCATGGAAAGTCGACCCTTCTTCGGGCCATCGAAAGGGGGGTTTACAACCACCTTCCCGGGGACGGACGGGAACGGGTTGTCGCTCACCGGGGGGCGGTCAAGATAAGAGCCGAGGATGGGAGGAACGTGGAAAAGGTCAATATTGAACCCTTTATCAGCAACCTGCCCATGGGCAGAGACACAAGGTCCTTCTCTACAGAGAACGCCAGTGGGAGTACCTCCCAGGCGGCCAACATACTGGAGGCCCTCGAGATAGGAGCGAAGGTCCTGCTTGTGGATGAGGACACTTCTGCGACGAATTTCATGATCCGAGACGAGAGAATGCAGGCCCTGGTCGCCAAGGAAAAAGAACCCATTACCCCCTTTGTCGACAAGGTCAAGAAACTCTACCAGGATCTGGGTGTATCGACCATTCTGGTCATGGGAGGGTCTGGAGACTACTTCGACGTGGCAGAAACCGTCATTATGATGGACAACTACCGGCCCCGATGTGTGACGGAGCGGGCCAGGGAGATCGCCAAGAGACAGGCGACCCGGAGGATGGATGAAGGGGGCCCTGCCTTTGGTACTGTGACCCCGCGAAAGCCCCTTGCATCGAGTTTTGATGCACGGAGGGGAAAGCGCGAGGCTAGAATCGACGCCAAGGGTCTTACCACCATTCTCTATGGCCGGACGACTATCGATCTGGACTGCCTCGAACAGCTGGTCGACACGAGCCAGACCAGGGCGGTCGGCTATATGATACACTATTACAGAGAGCACTACCTGGATGGGACTCGAGACCTCTCTGAAGGGCTTGAGAGGGTCTTCCAAGACCTTGAAAGAAAGGGGCTGGATGTGATTGCGCCGTACAAGGTGGGCAATCTGGCTTTACCGAGGATTTTCGAGGTGGCCGGGGCAATCAACCGCATGAGGACCCTTCGAGTCGTCCAGAGGGGTTGATTTTAACTGGAGAGGAGAGGAAATTTCATGAGTCCGGTTGTGAGACAGACGGATTTCGGAGACCTGAAACTGAGGGGGAGGGGTAAGGTCAGGGACATTTACGACCTGGGGGACGAACTGCTTATCGTAGCGACAGACCGGGTCAGTGCCTTTGATGTAGTGCTTCCCGATCCGATCCCGGACAAGGGAACCGTACTGAACCAAATTTCCCGGTTCTGGTTCGAGACCACAGAGGAGATCGTCCCTAACCACATGATTTCCACTTCTGTCGAACAATTCCCCCGGGAATGCCGGAAATACCGGGATCATATCGAGGGGCGGGCCATGCTGGTCAGGAAGGCCCGCCCTCTGCCGGTGGAATGCGTTGTCCGAGGCTACCTCTCGGGTTCCGGCTGGAAGGAGTATCAGAAGACGGGCGGAGTCTGCGGGATCAGACTGCCCTCGGGGTTGGTGGAGTCCTCCCGCCTGGAGGAACCCATCTTCACCCCTGCTACAAAAGAGGAACTGGGAGCCCACGATGTGAATATCTCCTTCGAAGGGATGGTCGACAGGATCGGCCGGAAGCTGGCCGAGAAGGTCCGGCAACTGAGCATTGAAATCTACAAGGAGGCATCGGCCCTTGCCGACAGGCGGGGAATCATCATTGCTGATACGAAGTTCGAGTTCGGGCTCCTGGGAAAGACTCTTGTTCTCATCGATGAGGTGCTCACCCCGGATTCGTCCCGGTTCTGGCCCAAGGATGAGTATGAACCCGGCCGCCCCCAAAGGAGTTTCGATAAGCAGTTTCTCAGAGATTACCTTCTTACCCTTGACTGGGACCGATCGTCGCCAGGTCCGAAGCTGCCCGGAGAAGTGATCGAGAAGACGAGGGAAAGGTACCTGGAGGCCTACCAGAGACTGGTGGGTGAGCCTCTCTTGTGAGGATGAGTAGGCGTAGAGAAGAACCTCCGAAGATGCCGCCCCCCCCTGAGCCGGTGAGGGGGAGATCGAGCATAGCCGTAAGCGAAGGTTTGCGGAAACGAACCGGTTGCGGTATCGTGTGGTTGCCGAGTCCCCATTTCGAGGAGCGAAAGACCGGGGTCGACACGGTAGTGCTCCACTATACTGCCACGGGCAGTCTGGAAGAGACAGCGGATCTCTTGCTCAAACAGGAGCGCCCCGTGTCGGTCCATTACGTAATCGGAAGAGACGGGCGTATAGTCCAGATGGTCGACCTGGAGAAGAAGGCGTGGCACGCTGGGGAGAGCATGTTTCAGGGCAGGCCAGATGTGAATGACTTCAGTATAGGCATCGAACTGGTCAACTGGGGGCTCTTGAAACAAAGGGAGGGGACTCTCTTTGTATGGCCCGGGGAGTACGGGACGGAATACCCTGGAGAGTCGGCCGTATATGCAGGGGGGCAATGGTGGGACCGGTTCACGGAGACGCAGTATGGGGTTCTCGGTGATTTGATCGGCCAGATAAGGGTCTTTTTCCCGGCGATCACCCCCGAGCGGATCGTGGGGCACGCGGAGGTGGCCCTTCCCAGAGGCAGGAAGATCGACCCGGGCCTCGCCTTTGACTGGGAACGGGTGAGAGGGAATCGGAGAGGGTGGGGCTGAAGGCTCCTCTACTCTCAGTTGCCGACTTTCTCAACGACCTCCACATGGGTGGATTTGACGGACTTTCGGTATTTGGCTTTCTGACTTTCGGTTGGAGATAGGCGGGCCGGAGCCTTTTTGCTTCTCCTGGTAAGGGTCCTTCCTTGTAAAGGCTTGATAGCCTCATCGATCTGCCGAACGAGCCTGTCGAGTTTCCTCTCGATTTCTTCGAATCTCCGTAACTTTCCCTCCAGGCCGGTCTTGGTGGGTTGGTTCACAGGATAGACGGAAAGCCTGCTCTGGATTGTTTTGAACTTGCTGTGAACCCACACAGAGGTCGCGAGTTGCATGAGTACCGAAAGGACGAGCAGTGCGAGGATCACGGTCTTGAAGATTCTGTCTTTGACAGGACTGCCGATCATCGAGTTCTCCTCCGGTCTTATGTGAAGAAAAGGAGAAAAAGGAAGCCTTACTGACTATCGGCAGGATCTTGGAGAAACTTGACCTGTTTTAGTCCTGTTTTTTCTTCTGGAGTGCATCGAATCTCTCTTTCAGTTTTCTCTCGACACATTCAGGTACCAGGCCTTTGACAGAGCCGCCGAGGCTGGCTACCTCCTTGATGGTCCTTGAGCTGACGAAAAAATAGTCCTTGCTCGCCATCATGAAGAGGGTCTCCACTTTTTCGTTAAGGCTCTTGTTCGTTGAGGCCATGTGGAATTCGTAGTCGAAGTCGGAGGTGGCCCTCAATCCCCTCAGTATCACCGTCGCCCTTGCACGGGCCACATAGTCGACCAAGAGCCCCCTGAAGCTCTCGACAACAACGTCGGGCTTGCTTCTGAGTGCGATCTTGGCCATCTCCACCCGTTCCTCCAAGGTGAAAAGAGGGTCCTTCGGAATGTCCGTCGCAATGGCAATTATGACCCCGTCGAAGCACTCCAGTGCCCTTTCCACGATATCGACGTGTCCGAAAGTGATGGGGTCGAAAGACCCCGGATAGACCGCGATTTTTCCCATGTGAACCTCCGGCGATCCGGTCTGCAGAACTCAAGGATCGACTCTCGACTCAAGAGCTCTAGGCTCTTTCCTCCGTGCTGGACAGTAGGTTTCCGATCCGCTGTCGACTCCGGCCAGTCTCTTACCCTCCCTCCCGCGGCCGTCTTTCTCGGCCTCTGCACCACCCTGTCCCCTGTCCCTCCCGAAGCCGAGGAAGGAGATGCTGGTCTCCCCATAGGTCTCCTGGCGTAAAGCGATCAATCCGCTCTGCTCCGCCGGTGGGGATTCCCTTGGTGTATGCTCTATGACGATCATTCCATCTCTTGAAAGAACCCGGTTCCTGAGGACCTCCTCGATGGTCTTCTCGACCCATCCCTTGCCGTAGGGCGGATCGGCGAAGATGATCCCAAAGGACTCCCCTCTCTTGCCGATGAGAGCCAGAGCACGACTGACCGAGGTGGCCATGACTCTGGCACGGGCGCCGAAACCGCAGAGGGAGATGTTCTTGTTCAGTGCGTTCAAGGCTGGCCTGGACCTCTCCACAAAAACAACTCGTTCAGCCCCTCGGCTCAAGGCCTCCAGCCCGAGGCTCCCCGTCCCTGAGAAGAGATCGAGAGCCCGTATTCCCCGCCACTCGGGGCCGAGAATATCGAAGATCGCCTCTTTGATCCTGTCCGCTGTCGGACGGACTCCCCTTCCCTTGGGTGAATAGAGCTTTTTCCCCTTTGCTTCACCAGAAATGATTCGCACAGGCAGAGACCGCTCAGCCCAGGTCTGTTGTCGACACGGAGGCCGGTTGAATCCCGGCCGAATCCAGTATGTTCTTGATTTTCTCTCTCATACGAGCCGGATGGGTTCCTTCCCAGTAGATCCTTCCGCAACTGGGGCACTGCCTGAAGACCCGATGGGTATGATACACGTACTCTGGAACTCTACCCTCGACGTCGTCGCGGGAAACCTCTTCCAAGGGGCTGTTACAGAGAAGGCACCTGCAGAGAAACTTGCCTGGATCGACTTCCAGACCGAGGCCCTGCAGGACAGCCGCAACCTGAAGCTCAGGCTTGTTTTCTCTGACAATGAAGATGTTCCCGAGAAACAGCTTCGCCTCGAGGGCCCGATTCCGGGTCAGAATAGTCCGATCCTCTTCCAGGGCGATTTGGACGAGTCTGTGCAGGTCCCTGCCAGGGAAGAGGGTGGTATCGAAGCCAAGGCCTCGAAGCCATTTGGCGAGCTTGCCGACGGTGGTATCGACCACGAATCTCCTTTCCATCATCTTCAACCCGAGGCCCGTTTGAGCAGATCGAACGCCGTCCGCTTCGCTCCTTCCATGATCTCCTCTTCTCCAGCGACCTCTCTTCCCTTCATCAGAACCTTACCGTCGCAGATCACCGTGTCGATACATGAACCGTTGGCAGCATAGGCGAGGTCGGAGTAAAGATCAAAATGAGGCGTCACTTCCGGTCTTCTAAGATCGACGAGAGCAAGATCGGCCAGACAGCCGACCTCGATCTTTCCGCACTTGAGGCCGAACGCCTCGGCTCCTTTGAGGGTCGCCATCTCGAAGGCGTCCTTGGCGCAGAGCACCGTGCTGTCCACCCGGTGATGTTTCTGGAGGAGAGAGGCGAATTTGACCGTTTCCAACATGTCCAGATTGTTGTTCGAAGAGCATCCGTCCGTACCCAGACAGGCCGTAATACCCGCTTTACGGACCTCTTCATAGGGAAAGGTGCCGCCTACGGCGAGTTTCATGTTTGAAACAGGGTTATGGACGACCTTCACACCGTGCTCACTCATCAGGCTGATCTCATCTTCAGAGACCCACACACTGTGGCAACAGACGACGTTTGGACCGAGAAAACCGATGCTCGCCAGATATTGGACGGGTCGCATCCCATGCTTTTCAATGCAGTCATCAACCTCCTTTTTTGTCTCTGACAGATGGATGTGAAGCATGAGGCCGTGCTCCCTCGCGAAGTCCGCCGCCCATCTCAGGCTCTCCTCCGATACGGTATAAATGGCGTGAGGACCCAGAGCGAATTGGATTCTCCGGCTGAACCGGGCGCTCTGTTTGAAGAGCTCTTCGTTAAGTGCCCTCTGTTGTGCCGCCTTTTCCTTGCTGAAAAAATCGATAAAGACAGCACTGATGGCGGCCCTGATCCCCATCTCCTCCACGGCCCGGGCGGTTCCATTCCAAAACCAGTACATGTCATTGAAAAAGGTGGTGCCTGTCTTGATCATTTCGAGGCAGGCAAGTTTGGCTCCCCAGTAAATGTCTTCCTCGGTCATCTCCGCTTCCAGAACCCAGATCTTCTTCTCCAACCACTCCTGGAGGTGCATGTCATCTGCATATCCACGCAGCAGGGTCATGGCAGCATGGGTGTGTCCGTTCACAAAGCCGGGGATGGCAGCCTTACCGGCTCCTGTGAGGACCGTCTTGGCAGGGACATCGATGGAATCCCCGATGTCTGTGATGAGGTTCCCTTCGATATAGATATCCCTTTTCCTTCCATCAAGGGAGACCCCTTTGATAAGTATACTCATCCGAGTTCCTCCAGGACGGCACGAATCAATCTCTTGACAGACTCCACATTCTTCCTGGCATTTCCCAGAATCTCATCCTCCCGGAGGGGCGTGCTGGTGATCCCGTGAGAGAAGTTGTCCACAGAACAGATACTCGCATAGGCGAGGTCTAACTCCTTGGCCAGGGTTGCCTCATTGCCCATGGTCATCCCAACCACATCTCCGAAAAACTTGAGCATCCCTATCTCGGCTCTTGTCTCGAGACGGGGGCCGCTGGTCTGTATATAGACGCCTCCGGCTACCACAGGGATCCCCGCCCTCGTCGCTGCACCCAGGATCAGGCCCCTGAGGTCAGGATCCAATCCGGGAGTAACATGACGAATCTCATTGTCGTAAACGGTCTTGATCCCCCAGAGATTGATGTAGTCGTGGGGAACCAAGAGGGATGTGGGGGGAAGGGTCTTTCTCAGGCTTCCAGTGGAATTGACCCCCAGAATCCGTGAAACACCGAGCTGCTTGAATGCCAGCATGTTGGCCTGATGGTTGATCCTATGTGGGGGGATGTCGTTCTCCATACCGTGACGTGGGAGAAAGGCCATGGAGGATGTCAGCCACAGGGAAGCCTCCCCGCAACTCGTCGACACCCTTACTGCCTCGGTATCCTCTTCCTTGAGAAGATCACGATAGGCAGAGCCCGCAATCAGACCCAAACGGTTCATGCTGTTTCTCCAAGCTTTTGGGAAGACACCATTCTAGGGAATCGTAGAAGCAATGTCAAATGCCAAAGCCCAGATGTCGAATCGCAACGCCTGAATGCCGAAACTTTGAAAACCCTTGAAGAGTCACATGGTAACCAATTGTACCACAGTTTTCCGAGAAAACTTCAGTCAAGAGCCCGGCTCTCTCCCCGCAGCTGGCCGCACGCTGCCGAGATGTCTGCTCCCCGGCTTCTCCTTATAATCGCAGTGAGATTCCTTTCGAGGAGTATCTGCTGGAAGGTTGCGACGGTCTCCTCATCGGGGCGCTCAAAGGGAAGGTAGGGAGACTCATTGTAGGGAATGAGGTTGACCTTGGCCCGTATCCCCCTGAGAATCTCAGGCAGAGCTCTGGCGTCTTCAGGGGAGTCGTTGACCCCTTTGATGAGAACATACTCGAAGGTGATCCTTTCCCGTGGAGCGAGGGGAAATCTGCGGCACGCCTCGAGAAGATCCTCAAGGGGGTAAGTCCTGTTGATCGGCATCAGAGCGCTCCTGGTAGCGTCGTTGCTCGCATTGAGTGAGACAGCGAGGCGGCAGAGCGGCCCAGACCGCCCGAGCCCGTCCATACCGGGGATCAGACCGGCGGTGGAGAGAGTGATTCTCCTTCTGGAAAACCCGAGTCCCTCGTTGTATCTCATGATCTCAAGGGCCTTTGAGGTGTTCGCATAGTTGGCAAGGGGCTCGCCCATGCCCATGAGGACGATGTTGGTGATACGGCCGGTGTCGATAGCGCTCTGAACGGCCAGAACCTGGCCTACGATCTCCGAGACCGAGAGATCTCTCGAGTAAGGCCGTGCTCCGGTGAGGCAGAAACGGCAGCCCAAGGCACAGCCGACCTGGGTCGAGATGCAGAGGGTGAGGCGGCCCTTGTCAGGGATGAGCACACTTTCAACAGTCTCACCGTCACGGAGACCAAATAGGAATTTCCGGGAACCATCAGCAGAAATCTCAAGATCCCTGAGGGAAGGATAGTCCAAACGGCAGGTCTCCTCGAGAAAATCCCTGAGACCCTTTGACAGATTCGTCATCTGCTGGAATGACTTCACCCTGTGGCGATATATCCACTGGATGATCTGCTGGACCCGGTAGTCTTCCTTGCCCAGTCCCTTTACCAGTTCCCTCAGTTCACCTCGGCCGAGATCCTTGATGTCCAACTTGCCGCCCATAGAATCCCCTACCCCGCGGTCCTTCACAAAAAATCTATCCCCTCGCCGCAGAGGTTGTCAACAACCCGAATCACTGGCACAGGGTGAGGCGCCGGTTCCGACAAGATAGGCCGGGTGCCGAGGATTTCCGGGACTTCCCGATCCGGGGGAGTTTTCGAGAATCGAGAAACATCCTTGGAAACCAGGATAGTTTGGGAGATGTGCAAGAATTGAGGGAGCTCGGGAGGATTTCGATTTGACAAAACCGGAAGGGGGCTATAACTTTAGCGATTAAGACGACAAAGACTCGGAGGATAATGGCTTATGAAGGATGGGGAAGGAAGGGACAGGACCCTGGACTTGATCATCGTAGGGGGCGGACCGGCCGGGCTTACAGCAGGCCTCTATGGAGGAAGGGCAAGGCTCGACACGCTTCTGCTTGAAGGCGGCCTCGTGGGGGGGCAGATGGTCACCACCAATGAGATCGACAACTATCCGGGATTCCCGGACGGGATAACAGGGGGTGAATTGACCCGGTTGATGGAAGAGCAGGCGAGGGCCTTTGAGTGCAGGATCGTCTACGAAACGGCCACGGGCATCGAGCTCGGTGAAGAGATCAAGACCGTCCTCGCCGGAGACAAAACATACAGGGGGCGGTCGGTCATCCTCAGTCCGGGGACGGAGTACAGGAAACTGGGGGTTCCTGGTGAGAAGGAGTTCACCGGTCGGGGCGTCTCATACTGTGCCACATGCGATGGTCCTTTTTTCAAGGGCGGCAGGATCGTCGTCGTGGGTGGCGGGGATTCGGCTATCACCGAAGCCCTCTTCCTCACCAGATTCGCCAGGGAAATCACAATCGTTCACCGTCGTGACGCCCTGAGGGCCGAGAAGTTCTATCAGGAGAAGGCCTTTGCCGAGCCGAAGATAAACTTCGTATGGGACAGCGTTGTGGAGGAGATAAAGGGAAATCAAACCGTGGAGAAGGTGGTGGTGAGAAACGTAAAAACCAAGGAGACCCGAGAAATCCAGACAGACGGGGTCTTCATGTTTGTCGGTATCATACCGAAGACGGCCTTTCTGAGAGGGACGGTGGAGTTGGACGAACTCGGTTACATCGTCACCGATGAGGCTTGCAGGACATCGGCCGAAGGGGTGTTTGCCGCGGGAGATGCCAGGAAGAGCTTTCTGAAACAGATCGCCACGGCTGTGGGTGACGGTGCAACGGCTGCCTCCGCGGCAGCGAAATATCTGGAAGAGAAACACGGTTGAACTGTGGTCTGGTGGGCTCTTCGGCGAGAGACTTTCCCTGCCTTGATAATGGCCGGTCTTATGGGTACGATTAAAAGGGGGGAGAGGAGACTCCAAGAGAGGTGGAGTCGAAAGGAGATATTTATGAGGGAACTCGTAGAAAAGGCTCTGGAAAAGATCAGACCCGCACTCCAGCACGACGGCGGGGATGTTGAGCTCGTGGACGTCAAGGACGGTGGAGTGGTTCAGGTAAGGCTGACAGGGGCGTGCGGCGGATGCCCCATGTCCCAAATGACCCTGAAGTTGGGTGTCGAGAGGATCCTGAAACAGGAGGTGCCGGGCGTGACCCGAGTCGACTCCCTTTAGCGAGACGGGGAGAAAATCGGCTCTGGGGGCCGGCTCCTTGAGGGTTTGCCGGATAGTGCAGGAGCCCGTATCATAGTCATGTACCCGAGGATCGATGCGGAGTGCTGTGATGAATGTGGTGTCTGCATGGAGATTTGTCCCTCCGAGGTGTACCGGCTGGAAGGGGAGGGCGTTAGGGTCGTTTTCCCGGAGGAATGCATCGAGTGTGGGGCTTGCGTGGAACAATGCCCCAAGGAATGCATCTATCTGGCCGATGAGTAATGCTTCATCGTGAGAGGAGAATATTTCCCCGAGACACTGGTCTTTCAGGCAGACTGCAGAAGAGGCGTCGATTGTCCCAGCATGAGGCGGCTACTCGAATGAAAGACCGTTCCAGCCAAGGTGTTTTGTTCCTGGAGTGGCTTCAACGGGGAAGGTCACCCTCCATCCTGATCAGATCTCCGGCCAAAGTCAACCTCAGACTGGAGGTTCTTGCAAGAAGACCGGACGGTTACCATGATATACGGAGCGTGATGGTTCCCGTCGGTCTCTTCGACCTGCTCCATATCGTTCTAACCGAGAAGGAGGGCATCCATCTATCCTGTAGTCAACAGGACCTCCCGGTTGACGAAAGGAATCTGGCATTCAGGGCCGGCCTCCTGATGCTTGAGGCAGCGGGAAAACGGCAAGGCGTAGAGATCAGGATCGAGAAGAGAATTCCTGTGGCTGCGGGTCTGGGAGGGGGTAGCAGCAATGCGGCAGCCACTCTGGTAGGACTCAACCGACTCCTGAAAACCAATCTCAGCCGCGTCGACCTTATGGCAATGGCAGGGGAACTCGGGGCTGACGTGCCCTTTTTTGTGTTTGGGCGTCCGGCTCTGGCTACGGGAATCGGGGGCGATTTGGAACAACTGACCCGTCTGCCCAGATTGTGGTTTCTTCTCGTCTATCCGGGTATCTCCATCTCCACGAAGTGGGCTTATGAGAAGCTAAATTTCCGGTTGACAAAGAGGGGGGATCATATTAATATGCCAACGTTTTTCTGGGACATCGGCAACCTGGCTGGATTGCTCAGAAACGATCTTGAGCGGGCGGTTTTGCAGGAGTATCCGGTCCTAGAAGGGATAAAGAAGAGCCTGCTCAGGGCAGGGGCCGTCGGGGCCCTGATGTCGGGGAGCGGTTCGACGGTCTACGGTCTGTTTCTTGCGAAGGAGAAAGCGAAAGACGCATACGGAGAGCTTAAGGAGGAGTTTGGAAAGAGAGACTGGGAGATCTTCTTGACCCAAAACATAGGGTCGTAAAGCAAGGGGGGCAACCATGGAGATCACGGAAGTGAGGGTTTTTCCCGTGAGTGAGGAAAAGCTGAAGGCCTACGTGACCATCACTTTTGACGACTGCTTTGTCGTAAGGGATCTCAAAGTGATCCATGGAAACAACGGCCTCTTTGTGGCTATGCCGAGCAAGAAGAGAAAGGACGGGACTTTTCGGGATACGGCCCATCCTCTCAACAACGAAACAAGAGAGAGAATAGAGTCGAGAGTCCTTTCGGAATACCAAAAAGAGATCAATCGGACGGCCGGGTAGCTATGACTCTTCTTGGGGTGTGGCCAAGTGGCAAGGCACAGGTCTTTGGAACCTGTATTCGGAGGTTCGAATCCTCCCACCCCAGTTCTTGCCGGAAAAGATACGGCGGGGCGGTCTCTCTCTCCAACGGGGCTTAAAAGACCGGGGGAGCAAGGCCATCGGGAAGAACGATTCTCTTCTGCTGGGCCACGGGCGGGGTGGCCGCCTCTGGCCTTTTATGTGGAGTTGACGGGGTCATGATGAGCGACGACACCTTGAGGATCTTCACGGGCAATTCAAATGTCGAACTCTCCAAACGGATTACTCAGATCTTGGGGGTTAACCTCGGTGATGCCGTGGTCAAACGGTTTAGCGATGGCGAGATCAATGTGGAGATCGATGAGAGCGTCCGGGGAATGGACGTCTTCGTGATCCAATCGACCTGCCGCCCGGTCAATGAGAATCTGATGGAGTTACTGATCCTGATCGATGCATTCAAGAGAGCTTCGGCCAGGAGGATCACCGCTGTTATTCCTTACTACGGATATGCCAGGCAGGATCGGAAGGTCTCGCCGAGGGCTCCCATTACGGCGAAGTTGGTGGCAGACCTGATTACGAGTGCCGGAGCCTCCCGGATCCTGGCCGTGGAACTCCACGCGGGCCAGATTCAGGGATTCTTCAATATCCCTGTTGACCACCTCTTCTCCTCCCCCGTCATGGTCCGGTACCTCAGAAAGGCCTTTGGAGACGATGCGGTGGTGGTTTCTCCAGACGCCGGTGGTGTGGAAAGGGCTCGGGCCTTTGCCAAGCACATGGATGCGTCCCTTGCGATCATCGACAAGAGAAGAGAGGGGCCCAACGTCTCACGTGTGATGAATGTCGTGGGGGACGTGAGAGGGAAAATCGCCATTCTCGTTGACGACATCATAGACACGGGTGGGACGCTGGTCCATTCGGCCGAGGCTCTCAAGAAGAGCGGGGCGGCTCATGTCTACGCCTGTTGTGTTCACCCCGTTCTTTCCGGATCGGCTGTCGACATGATAGACCCGTCACCTATCGAGGAGTTGGTGGTGAGCGACACCATTCCCCTGGAGGCCGGTGCCAGGCGCTGTGAGAAGATCAAGGTCATCTCTCTGGCAGAGCTTCTGGCAGAGGCAATAAGGCGTATTCACAGAGAGGCCTCGGTGAGTGAACTCTTTATCTAGATGGAGGAGGATCTCCCTATGGAGAGATTGAAGGTGGAGGTACACACAAGGGAAACAAGAGGAAAAGGGGCGGCCAGGAAGTTACGGAGCCGGGGGCAGATCCCCGCTGTCTTCTACGGCCCCAGGATCGAGCCCGTGCCGGTCGTCTTCGACTCGAGGGAACTGCTCCGCCTGTTGCAGCACGGGCAGAACGTGTTGATCGACCTCAAGATCCGAGACAACAAGGGGAATGGGAAAGAATCAAATCATGTAGCTATGATCAAAGACATTCAGGTCGATCCCCTCAAGGGAGTGCCTATTCACGTAGACCTCTACGGTGTGTCAATGAAGGAGACCATGACGGTTGAGGTGCCTGTCCGGCTCGTGGGAAAACCCGAGGGCACAAAGATGGGTGGAATCCTCGAACAGGTGCGGAGAGAGCTGGAAGTCGAATGCCTTCCCGCTGATCTCCCCCCCTACGTCGAGGTGGATGTCACTCCCCTGAACATCGGGGATTCCATTCATGTGCAGGATATCAAGGTCGACAAGGTCAAGATTCTCACGGATCCCCACCTGACAGTGGCTACCGTGGTGGCCCCGGTGGTAGAGAGGGAAGCCGCAGCAGAGGCCGCGATCTCAGAGGCCGAAGAAGAGGCGGAGGAACTGGGGGAGAAGGAAAGCGGAGCGGAGAAAGAGACTTAAGGTAGACAGGGGTGAGATTCATAGTCGGTCTGGGGAACCCGGGGCTGGCATACAGGGTCACCCGCCACAACGTGGGCTTCATGGTCGTTGACCAAGTCGCTCGAAAGCACCTGATCTCACTTTCCAGGCGCAGGTTCGGTGCTCGCTACGGAGAGGGGAGTATCCTCGGAAAGAGGGTAGTTCTTGCCAAACCCCAGACTTATATGAATAGGAGCGGACTTGCCGTCGGGAAGCTCCAGGAGATATTCGGCTTTTCCACGGAAGATCTAATAGTGGTACATGACGATCTCGATCTGGATTTCGGGTGGATTCGGATCAGAACCAGGGGCGGACACGGAGGTCACAAGGGCGTGCAGTCCGTCATGGATATTCTGGGCCGGTCTGATTTTGTCCGTCTGAAGGTCGGAATCGGGCGGCCCGAAACAAAAGATGAGGTAACAGACTACGTGCTGCACCCTTTTGACGAGGAACAGAAAAGGAGCCTAAGCTTTGTTCTGGCGAAGGCGGGAGAGGCGATAGAGGCGATTCTCCTCCACGGGGTCGAAGGTGCCATGAACCTCTTCAACAAGGCGCCGACCTTTGAGGAGAAAGGCAGATAGGTCGATCTTCGAACAGGGGAGGTTACAATGGGAGACTTCGTGAACTATGCCCCCTATTTCGGGATAGGGGGGTTGATCTTCGCATCCCTGATCTATGCCTACATCATGAGATTTCCAGAAGGTTCGGATCTCATGCGGGAACTGGAAGCAATGATCCACAAGGGGGCCATGGTTTTTCTCGAAAGAGAATACTCGATCCTGGCTGGGTTCATTGTCATAGTTTTCCTTCTGCTCTGGTGGAAGATCGGTTTCTATACCGGTGTGGCCTTCTCTTCAGGTGCTTTCTGTTCGATGATGGCCGGCTTCTTCGGAATGAACGCGGCCACCAAGGCCAATGTACGGACTGCTCAGGCCGCCTTCACCCACGGCCAGTCGAAGGCCCTGAGTGTCTCCTTTGCAGGGGGGGCTGTCATGGGTATGTCTGTGGCTAGCCTCGGTCTTCTGGGTGTGGGCGTTTTCTTCTACTTCTTTGGTCACAGTCCACAAACTTCCACGGTTATCAACGGTTTCGCCATGGGTGCAAGTTCGATCGCCCTCTTTGCAAGACTCGGCGGGGGTATCTATACCAAGAGTGCTGATGTGGGCTCTGATCTCGTCGGTAAGGTTGAGGCCGGGATTCCAGAGGACGATCCGCGAAATCCAGGGGTCATCGCAGACAACGTAGGGGACAATGTGGGAGACATCGCGGGCATGGGAGCCGACATATTCGAATCCTACGTGGGTTCCATCGTGGCCACCATCGCCATCGGTGCCACGGCTGCCATGTGCCAGGGGCCTCTTCAGCCGTTCTACATGTCGCTTCCACTAATGATCGTTATGGTCGGGATTTGTGCCTCCTTTCTCGGGATACTCTCCATAAAGATCCTGGAAAAGCTGAGTCCCCAGGCTGCACTCCGATACTCCACTTTTGTTGCAGCAGGGTTCCTCGTCCTGTTCAGCTACCTCGTGATCAGTGCTACGGGACTCCCGGTGGGCATTTTCTATGCCCTCCTCTCCGGCCTTGGGGTGGGAATCATTATCGGGCTCTTGGCAGAATACTATACCTCTGCCAAGCCGATCAGAGTAATCGCCGAGTCTGCCAAGACAGGGCCGGCCACACTCGTGATCACGGGGCTCTCCGTGGGAATGGAGAGCGTGGCTCTCCCTGTGCTGGGGATCTGCCTGGCCACGTTCGTGGCGTCCAAATTCGCCGGAATCTATGGAATCGGAATCTCGGCGGTTGGGATGCTTTCAACTGTGGGGGCCACCATGTCGGTCGACGCCTACGGCCCCGTCGCCGACAATGCGGGAGGAATTGCCGAGATGGCTGGCCTTGGCCCCGAGACGAGGAAAATCACGGACGGGCTCGATGCTCTGGGGAATACAACGGCCGCGATAGGGAAGGGTTTTGCCATAGGATCTGCCGCACTCACCGCCCTTGCCCTTTTTACGGCCTATTCCCAGGCGGTGGGGTTGAAAATCATAAACATCACCGACCCCTTGGTGGTGATCGGTCTGTTTATTGGAGGGATCATCCCTTTTCTGGTTGCTTCAATGACCATGGCCTCTGTAGGAAAAGCGGCCTTCCAAATGGTTGAGGAGATCCGGAGACAGTTTCGGGAGATTCCGGGGATCATGGAAGGCACGGGCAAGCCGGATTCGGCCAGGTGTGTGGATATCGCCGCCAGAGCGGCTTTGAAGGAGATGATTATTCCCGGCTGCACGGCCGTCCTGGCTCCTATCCTCGTGGGATACATCATAGGGCCCCATGCCCTTGGCGGGATGCTCGGAGGGGCAACGCTTACCGGAGTACTCCTGGCACTTTTCATGGCCAACGGCGGCGGTGCCTGGGATAACGCAAAGAAGTACATCGAGGCAGGACATCTAGGCGGGAAGGGCTCTGAGGCCCATAAGGCTGCAGTCATTGGAGATACGATCGGCGACCCCTTCAAGGATACCTCTGGACCCTCCATGAATATTCTGATCAAGTTGATGAGCGTTGTCTCATTGGTGATCGCCCCCCTGTTGTTGTGAGGGGTGGCAGAATCTCCTGCCAACCGTCGATTTTTCGATTCTGTTTGTCTCTGTGACCCGACCATACCCTTGACCCTTTGCTTCTGAGCTTTCGCGGAGACCCTCCAGAGTTCGGCGTGCGCGGACAAGCTCTGCCATTTGCCGCTTACCCTCGGTGGGTGGACGGGTGCTTCCACGGTTCATGTTTTGCTGCTTTTGTCCGATCAGTAGTAGAGACGGCGGGCGAGGGGAGGACACCGCAGGGCGGTTGCCGGTTTCCCTCTCCGAGTCGAGGGTCGGGAGAAAGACCGATGGAGCCGAGGGGAGAGATTCTCGCATTGACATCCAGCAAGGGTGGGGTCGGGAAGACCCATTTGGCGGTCAGCCTGTCAGCGGCAATGGCCAAGAGGCATGCCCGCGTGCTTCTTATTGACACGGATCTGGGCAATGGAATCATCTCGGACCGACTTGGATTCTATCCCAGGTACAATCTGGCCGATTTCTTTTCCAGAGAAAAGCCCTTGGAGGATCTCATCGAACAGACTCCATACGGGTTTTTTTTGGTTGGCGGTGACCGGGGCAATTTCCTTATGGCCAATCTCAATTACCTGCAGAAGATGCGGTTCTTAAAGAACTTCATCAGGATCAGCAAGGGTTTCGACTTTGTGGTCCTCGACCTCGCCTCGGGTATTTCGCGCCAGATGGTCGATTTCGCCCTGCTGGCGGACAGGACCGTGGTGGTGGCTTGTTCGAACGACCTTGTCAGTGCCTACGGCTCTGTGCGGGCGTGTTTTTCCCGGTTCAAGCAGTTGGAGAGCCGGCTGTCAAAGCGAATCAAGGGCTACAGGACGAGGCGATTCTTCAGACCTCTCATCCTCGTGAACCAGGTGTCAGACTTCCACGAGGGTAAGGCCGCCTTCGAAGCGCTCGAAACGGCCGTGGAGAGCAGGCTCGGCCGTGACGGTAGTCCATTCCGAGTCAGAATCGATTACCTGGGTACCGTCTTCCACGACCCCGGTGTCTTCAAGAAATCCGAAGAGAGGCGCTGTCCGGTGTCGACAGCATCTATCTATTCAAAGGTGGCCTTCTGCATTGATTCCATGGCCCGGACCATTTGTGACCCAGGTTCGTTTCAGGGGTTCGACGGAGACAAACGCCTCCAATACACGTTTCAGATTCTTATGGAGCAGAAGGACAGGGTAAGAAAGGAGTTGGCAAGAAGGGTCATGAGTCTCTACCCAGTAAAAGCCCGGATCCGCCATCCTCAGCAGTCCGTCTCCCCATAACAGGCCGCCCTCCCGGGCCTGGTGGAGTTCTTCTGCCTGGGAGTTGAGGGAGAGGTCGTGTTCATGATTCGTGTTCGTGGCTCGTGCTCGTGTTCGTGGGGAAGGGGCAGGAATTCCCCACCCGCGAACCTTGATAGGGTCACCGCGTGAGCTCAGGAGCGAAGGAACAAGAGGTTTCCACTTGAGAATCAAAATACATCCCTGGAAATCAAGATAACTTAGGACGTGCGCTCCGAAAAGTGGGGGAAGTCCTCGATGAGGGTTCGATTTCCCCTAGTTTTAGAAGCCGATCTCTTGAACTGCCGTGATTTGCAATGGCATTTCTCGATTTCCCGGGGGATACCTCGTGTTCGCCAGCGCGGCGTTTCTCCCCTTCCCCACGAACACGAATCACGAACACGGCCTCTCCCCTCCCCGGTCAATCTCGATGGGTGCCCCGCCGCCTCGGCAATGTCGCTCTGGAACAAGAGGTTTCCAGAAAATGGGGGAAGCCCACGCACCTTTCCCTTGACAAAAGACAACAAAGGGGTATATGAAATGATTTAGAATGACGACACTGGTTCTGATCATTGGAGGAATCCCTCCGGGTCGAATGCCGAAGTGGCGGAACTGGTAGACGCGCTAGGTTCAGGGTCTAGTAGGTGTATGCCTGTGGGGGTTCGAGTCCCCCCTTCGGCATTGGATTCGATCGCAGCAGCGAGGCCCGGAGGAAGATAGATTCCTGCCAAGGGTCTGAATCCCCCGTTCGAGGGGAGAGTCGGGTTTCAGGATCGAGTCCCGCTTGGCGTTTTCGGTCAGGGGAGTAGGTTGTAACGGATGATACAATAAACCGCTTTGAGCCCGTCTTTCCAACAGATTTTCTTGCCCTCCGCGTAAGTACGGCCGTAGTAGGAAATCGGGACCTCGTAGACTCGCCATCGTTTTTTTGCAATCTTTGCTGTTAGCTCGGGTTCGACTCCGAATCGGTTCTCCTTGATCTCGACACCTTCCAGTACCTCTCTGCGAAACATTTTGTAACAGGTCTCTATGTCGGTGAGATTCAGGTTGGAGAACATGTTTGAGAGGATGGTCAGGAATTTGTTGCCCACGTAATGCCAAAAATACAATACACGGTGCGGGCCGCCGAGAAATCTGGAGCCGTACACCACGTCTGCCATACCTTGCTGAATCGGCTCCAAGAGCTTCCTGTATTCCGTGGGGTCGTATTCGAGGTCTGCATCCTGTACCACTACGACATCTCCCCGTGCTTCGGCAAATCCCCGGCGGAGGGCTGCTCCTTTTCCGCGGTTTTTCTCCTGAAAGAGAATCTTCATATCGGCAAAATCGAGTTTCCCGCCTGATTCCATCAGGCCCAGGTCCACCAGATCGGATTCCTCTTGTGCATGGGCCAGTTGATGCAGGAACTCCCTTGTTCCATCGGTGGAGAAATCGTCAACGACAATGATCTCTTTCTCGACCCCTCTTAGGCGAACCTTCCCTATCCGCCGGAGTACCTGGGATATAAAGGGACGCTCATTACAGACCGGAATTATGATCGAAAGTCTCATAACGTCAGCACCCCTGTCGTCTTATCGCACGAACGCCTACTTCCCCTCCCGCGTACCAATCTCGCGTCTTCCCCGCAACGCCACCGAGTCCTCGTTCTCAGGACGACGGGAATCTATTGGTTGATACAACCTGGCCTCCGGATAGTCAAGCGGGCAGAAGTTCCGGAGTTTTGCACCTCGAGAAGACCTCTGCCCGAACCGTCCCTCCAGGTAGGCTCGGCTCGTAGATGCGGATCCACGGGAGCCTCGTGATGTTCGCTTCGCGACGGTTTTTTGGTGAAGAGTAGGTAGGGAATTTGCATAGCTTCCGGTCTGTGCGGTCTTTCGATGAGAAGCCGGGTCCGCACCTGGGAAGAATCGTCCATGATGGAGAGTATCCTAATAACCCTTTCGATCTTCTCGAGCGGCCTCGGATACGGACGCCTGGTCCTCGGGAAGTGGTTTCGAGGGCACCTGTTGATCCGCCTGGGTGTTGGGCTTTGGATCATCGCCCATCTTGTACTTCTTCTGGGAGTCACCTCTCTTCTTTACAGAGTCTGTCTTCTTCTCGTTCTCCTACCCGGCATAGCCTTTTTTTTGTTCTGGATATTCCAAATTCACACGGAGGGTGGGCTTGCCGAGAGGATCAAGCAGACGTTGCCGAGGGGCTGGCTAGAATGGTCCATGGTGATTCCTCCGCTCTGCCTCGTTGTTCTGGCCATGGGTGGTGCCCTCACTCCACCAACTGCCCGAGACAGCCTCGTCTATCACCTCGCCCTGCCCAAACTCTACCTGGAGTCTCACCAGTGGGTGGAAGTACCGCAGAACGTTTACGGATATTTCCCGGGCCTCATGGAAGCCCTCTACACCATCGCCTTGGGACTCGGCAGCCCTTATCCGGCCTTGGTCCATGCCGGCTTCGGCATTGCCTGTCTGGCGGCGACGTTTTTTCTTGGAGGCGTCCTGGGACTCAGACGGGAGATATGCCTCTTGTCTGTCTGTGCCCTGGCGGCCACAGCGACTCTCTGGGCAGAGATGACCTGGGCCTACGTCGATCTCGCCAATGCCTTCTACTGGACACTCGTCGTCCTCTGTTTTCTCCGCTGGCAAAATGACAGGCAGAGACGCTGGCTGCTCCTTCTGGGGTTTTTCATGGGAGCGGCAAACGGATGCAAATATACCAGCCTGATCCTCCTCATGGTTGTCCCTCTAGGCCTGCTGATTGAATTGAGAAAATCGACGTACCAGGGCTGGAACAAGACGATTTCGACGGTAGCCGTGCCACTTGTCACGGCCCTGGTTCTAGCTTTGCCATGGTGGGCGAGAAACCTGGTTCTAACCGGCAACCCCGTCTACCCCTTTTTCTGGGGTCTGTTCCCGTCCTCCTCTCCGGGCTGGGACGCTGAGCGGGCCGGGCTTTATCAGATAATGCTGGCCCAGTACGGCGGCGCACACAAAGGCATACTCGACTATGTGGTTGCGCCGGTACGGGTCTTTTTGGCCGCCAGATTCGACTCCGTCAGCCGATATGACGGCGAGCTGAATGCCTTTTGCCTCCTCGCTTGGCTCCTCCTGCTTGTAAGAAGAGAGAAGAGAGGCAGACCGGGGGAGATCCTTCTCGGATTGAGCCTGGTCTATCTTGCCTACTGGTCGTCGACTTCGCAACAGGCCAGGTTCCTTCTGCCTATTCTGCCCGTCATGGCAGTACTGGGAGGTTTTTTTGTTCAGATCTTCCTGGCGGGGGTTGCAGAAAGAATCACCACCCCGGTCATTACCAGGAGGCGAATCGAAAACCTCGCGGTTTCGTGCATCCTTGTCGCCACTCTGTTCAACGGCCGAGGGATTGTCGCCCTCTGGCACAGGGGGAGATACCTCGATCATCTGCTAGGCAGGGAATCCACCGACAGATACCTCCTCGAGAGGCTCCCATACTATGGGATGTATCGGTACATAAACCGCGAACTCCCAAAACACGCCGTTTTATTGATGGTCAAGACCGGCAATCGCGGCTACTATCTCGAGCGTTCCTATTTTTCCGATGCCGTTTTTGAGGCTTATACGTTCACTGGGATCCTCGCGAATTCAGATTCGGCCGCTGAAGTGGCCAGAACATGCCACCAGAGAGGCTGGACCCATCTGCTCATCAGGCTTCGCTCTTTTCTGGAAGAACAGGGTCCTCTCATGCCCCGGGCCGACCTGGAACGCTTTGGTGCCTTCCTGCGCGGTTACTGCCTTCTGCTCAAGAAGGACCGGGGCTTCTGGCTCTTTATGATAGAGAATGTCCCCGTGGCAGCCGAGAAGCCCGGCCAGATGGAGTAAGAGTAGAATCTCTTGGAAGGCCTTCAACTCGAACCGCCCTGAATCCTCCATCTATGCCGTTCCAGCATACAGGCTGTAAGAATTCCCGATCAAGGACAGAGGAGACACCCGTGTTCGTCTTCTTGATTTCGTCACATCCACATGTTATTTTCAAATGTAGTCTACGGTACACTGGAAGAGGGTTTCGATGAAGGTAAACGGGAAAGGGGAGAGCAACAAAGGGACATCCGTGTCCCAGGGGGACGGTTTCTACCAGAAAAGGGTCAAGGAGATCTATCGCTTCCTCGAGGAAAATCTCTATTTCAATCGGCCTGACATGGAGATCAAGGGGGAAAGATTCAACACCTCTCTTCTTTTTGGGCTTCTCACCGCTCTAGGCAGGGGCAAAGAGCTGATTATCGGAGAACCCGGGGTGGGGAAGACGACCTCTGCCGAGTTTATCGGTTCTCTGGTTTACCAGATACCGGTGGGTGTTATCTGGAGCAGTGAGGTTTCTGGCCATCCAGAGCAGACCGAGGAGAAGATAATCGGGAGGCCGGATCTGGGTAAGTTGAACAAGGGGATCGAGGAGGTGGTATGGAGTCATTTCTCTCAGATTCCTGTCAAGATCGTGGATGAGATCAACCGCCTTCCAGAGACAAAACAGAGCATGATTCTGGACGGGGTGGACAGGGGTAACTGGGAGTACCTCAACGAGATGATCATAAATGAGGAATACTGCCTTTTTGCGACTGCCAATTACCAGGACCAGGGTACCAATACCATCATCCCTCCGATGATCGACAGGTTCGATATCCTCGTGGAGTCCCGTCATCCAGGACCGAATGTCTCCTATCTCGTGGCTGAATGCTGGGACAAGGAGAACATTCTGCGCCATCCGGAGTTGGAAAGGGATTTTGAGGAGGTTTTGAATCGAAAGATTCCATACCATACGAAGCTCTCCGAGGTGGAGGCGGTTTCCAATCGTTTCGGCGAGTTCCTCGAGTCTCGGGTGGGGCTGAAGCTCCTGAGCCAGGAGGAGAGAAGGCTGATCCTGTCTCAGGTTCGTGGCCTCGATTTCAGCACCGATGCCAGCGCGTTTACACGGATGACACTGGCAGAGCTTTCCTTCTGTTATTACCATGGCCAAAAGCGATCGGTTGAAAACTGCGTGGAGGGATGCCATTACAGCGGGTACTTCTGCCACGAGATCAAGAACTGCGCTTCCAACCGGCTCCCCATGTCGATAAGGAGTTACAGTCAGATCCTGGCGTGGTTTCTGGAAGACAGAGAGGTGGGAATCGAGCATGTCAAGGTTGTGATCCCGTATACCCTTGCCCATCGGATCCGGTGGAGGGACGAGTATCTGGCTAGGATGGAGAAGTCGAGGCGAAACGATCCATTCATGCTGTTTTTGGCCAAGGGGGCGGTCAAGGAGATGCTCCGTCGCTACGATGAACAGGGGGATCGAATAAAAGAGGCTCTGGGTGTGGGATTCCGCATTCTTAATGGCGAAGAGCTCGAACCCATAGAGGGTGATCATCCTGTCTACCTGGAGATAATGAAGGATCTTTCCATGGAGCCGTCATGAGGAATCCATTTGAAGAGTTCAAAGACTTTGAACGAAGGAGGAGGGATATCCCTCTCGACCAGATCGTCAAATCGAAAAACGTCACCATGGCTCGAATCATGGAGGGATACGAGAAACTCCTCGAAGAAGAGGTCAAGGAGCTGGTCTGGCTGGTACAGTACAATACGGTCATCAAGGCATATGCTAATGCAGAGAAGAGCATCAAGGGACTGGAATTCAAGCCCGAAGACATCGAGGATTTCTGCTACGAACTGGACAGCAGTGACCGTATTCCTTACATGATCACCGGGCCTGCGGGGATCTACATTGCAGCTCTGTGCAACCATTGTGAGGAGGATGAGGTGGTCCTGAAACTGGAGGACATCAAGACCCAGATCAACCTCCTGGGATACCGGTTACCTGCGGGAAAGAGGCTACTCATCGAAGGAAATGTAGGGGATTTTGCAGGAATCGGGGTGGAAGGGGGCGAACTCATTATCGAGGGGAGCGCCAAGAACTATGCTGGTGCAGGAATGAGAAGTGGGAAGCTCGTCATCACAAAGAATGTGGGGCATCACACCGGGGAATGGATGATGGGTGGAGAGATCCGGGTGGGCGGAAGAATCAGGGGATTGGGAAACATCATGGACGGGAAGATTTACGAGAGAGAGCAACTAATATACCCGAAGGACGGTCGATACTCTCCCAGGAATGGTTGATGGTGGAGAAAGTGAGACCCTCGAAGCAGACTGAAGCTGTTGATCGACTCTGGCAAAAGGTCAGGAGAAAGCATCTCTTCCCGGAGATTCCCAAGCCGAGAGTTGGGCAAATCCATGGCAACGTTGCCATGGAGATGAAGAACAAACAGATCACCCTGAGCGGAGATTTCCTTGACCGCCTGGGTGAGAAGATGGAAACAGAGGAGGTCCTCGAGGCGCTGCTCGATCACGGTGTCGGTCACCATTCTTACTGCCCGTGGGATTTCAAGACCCACCTTACTATTTACGCCGAGGCCAAGAGGGTTGTGGGAGACAAAGACCTGGCAAAACGGGCTGCCGGCTGTTTCATGGATGTGGTAGTGGATACCAACTGTGTGAAAAGGAATGAGACCACTCTTCCCAGACTGTACAGAAACATGGAGAGGGGCCTCCTTGAGGAGGTGATATTTTCCCTTTACGAGAAAATCTGGGGCATCGACCTGGGCTCGCGAGGCGATCCCAAGACCGTGCGGCGGCTCTCGCGAATCCCCTATCTCGACAGAGGGAGATGGCCTGAGAGTGTCCATAGGTTCACCCGTGTTATCAAACAGCTCCTCGAAGAAGAGCAGCGAGAGCAGTCTCAGGAGAAGGGAAAGGAGCGGGAGAACATGATGGGCGGTCACGACCTGTCCAGCTTTTCCCCTGAGGAGGTTGATCAAGGCCTGAGAGACTTCGCAAAGGAGGCCCGTGGGTTGAAGGAATTCAGGGAGGTGGTCGAGGATTTCGAGGGAGAGCTTACGGATCTGGGATACGGGACAGAAGGAGGAATGGGCCGTGGACGGGGAGGGCTCATCGATGCGGATATCCTCTACTACATGAAATTGGCCGAAAACTATTCCATCCCTATCCGGAAGAAGTGCCTGGAGAAACGGGGTTACATGCATCCCCATTCCCACAGCCCGTGGGAGGTGGGAAAGCCCGTTCAGGACATAGACGTATGGACGAGTTTCGGGAAGATCATGCCCGGTATTACCCAGACCTGGAAGAAGCATTGGGGCAAGACGTTCGGTGACCAGGAGAGTACACCGGACTGCATTATTCTGATCGATTCTTCGGGCAGTATGATTAATCCCAGGAAAAACCTCTCTTACGCGGTTTTGGGGGCGGCTTGTGCCACAGATGCCTATCTGAGGAATGGGGCCAGGGTGGGTGCCTACAATTTCAGTGATGCTCCCATGGGTAACCGGATCGTGCTCGACTTCGCCTCTGAGAGGGAGGTTATCTATCGGGTCTTGTGCAAGTATTTTGGCGGTGGAACCGCGCTCAACCTGAAGGATCTCGAGCCGCTCATGAAAGGGGCTCAAAACCCCGACATCTTCTTGATCACCGACATGAAGATCACCAATCTCGGCAAGATCATCACCTACCTTTCGGGGATCAAGAACCGCGTCACCGCTGTGTATATCGGAGAGAGCAACTACGCCCACAGGTTCACCAAAGCCATGGCAGACAAGGGCAATGTGAGCATCTTCAATGTGACCCGAAAGGAGGATATCCCCAAGATCGTCCTCGGAAAGATCAGGGAGTATTTCGGGGGAACCATATGAGGCCGGCTGCGGCCGGGGTTATTGCTGGGCAGAAGAATCGAGATCGAATTTGAAGAAATCCGTTGATTGCCCTGCGGTGGGTTTCTTCGCATAGGCGGTGGGAGCGGTGCCTTCTTTGAAGCACTCAAATATGGCACCGTCCTCGTTTGAGAGAGCGAGGAGGCCGGTTTTCGGATCGATCCTCTTGAAAACAATACCCTGAGGAACGGTGAAATCCTTGATCGGCCTGTCCTTGAGGACCTCCCGCATATAGGCCAGCCAGATCGGACTGGCTGCCCGGGAACCGGTTTCATACTTCCCCATGGAAGCCTCCTCGTCAAAGCCAACCCAGACACCGGCTATGAGAGTAGGGGTGTACCCTATGAACCACGCGTCGTAGAGGCTGTCGGTCGTTCCGGTCTTGCCGGCACAGGGCCTCTTCAAGGCTTTCACCCTCCACCCCGTTCCGTTTTGCACCACGCCTTCTAACAGATTCGTCATGATGTAGGCCGTCTCCGGGCTGATGAGTTGGCGGCTCTTTCTTGATCGATCATCGCCGGTGAAGTCCTCGTCCAGGGCTGCCGCTGTTCCTGGCCGAGAGCGGCCGGATTCGGCAGCTTTCTTCGCTGAGGGACTCCCCTCCCTTTCCGGGTTGTCTTCCTCTCCGGCAGTAATGGGTGGCAGGTTTTGCTCAAGGATTTTCCCGTCACGATCAACGACCTTCCGGATAAAGATAGGCCTGACCTCTCGCCCCTGGTTGGCAAAAACCGCATAGGTCTTTGTCAGATCGATGAGAGAGACCCCCGAAGAACCCAGGGCCATGGAGAGATCCCGGTTGAAAGGGCCTTGGAGATTCAGCCGCTTGGCATAATCGATCAAATAGTCAACACCGAGATCCTGGGCGATCTTTACGGTAATGACGTTTCTCGACTTGGCGAGGGCGTTCCGGAGTGTTGTGGGGCCGTAGAACCTCTCTTCATAGTTCTTGGGCTTCCAGGCGTCGTAATCCTGAGTTGCATCGTAGATGATGGGCGAATCGACAATAATCGTGGCAGGTGTATATCCATGATCTATGGCTGCCGCGTAAACGATCGGTTTGAAGGCGGATCCGGGTTGCCGCCTGGCCTGGATGGCCCTGTTGAACTGGCTCTCTCGGAAGTCCCGCCCCCCCACAAGGGCCACAACATAGCCAGTCTTGATCTCCATGCTGATGAGGGCTCCCTGGACCTTTGGAATTTGTTCCAAGGCAAAACTCAGCATACCTTTATCATCCACCCCCTTGACCCTTACTCTGATCACATCCCCTTTCTTGAGAACGTCGCCAGGTTTCTTGACCCTGACGGTGTTGTACGCGACCTTGGGGTCGGGCTTTCGTGCCCATAACATGTCTTGAAGTGCAAGGCGGCCCTGGTAATGTCCTACCATGACCTCAACGGACTCTGGGGCGAGGCCCGTGACCACCCCCAGGTATTCCTTCGCCTCAGCAGGCGATGAACCCCCGAGCCCCCGTTCAATTCTGTCCAGAAACTCCGGGATCTCGTCTTTTGAAAGGTGCCTCTCGGGTCCTCTATATCCCTGGCGCTTGTCAAGGGCACGGAGCCCCTCGGAGACCGCTCTATCGGCTGCCTTCTGCATATCCACGTTCAAGCTGGTGTAGATCTTGAGCCCCTCTGTATAGAGGGTCCGACGTCCGTACTTCTTTTCCAGGATCTGACGAACGTACTCGGTGAAGTAAGGGGCTACCTCAAGAAAACGGCTTCTCCTCGCCTTGATTTCGAGCTTTGTCGCCAGAGCCTCCTCAGCCGCATCATGGGTGATGTACCCGTCCTCCTCCATCCGTTGCAGCACATAGATCTGCCTCTTCCGCGCATTCTCGGGGTAGTCGTAAGGGGAGTTCTTGGAGGGAGCTCTCGGCAGCCCAGCCAAGACTGCCGCCTCGGCGAGATTGAGGTCGGTCACTTTCTTGCCGAAGTAGTTCTCCGCTGCTGCTTCGACACCGTAGGCCCCATGGCCGAGGTAGATCTGGTTCAAATAGAGATGGAGGATTTCCCTTTTTGAAAGGTATCTTTCGATGCGAGCCGCCAGGATGGCCTCGCGGATCTTTCTCGACCAACTCCGTTCGTTTGAGAGGAGCAGGGATCTGGCGACCTGCTGGGTGATGGTGCTTCCTCCCTGAACGATTTCGCCGGCCTCGATATTCTTGAGGAGCGCCCTGACAATCGCCTGGTAGTCGAGACCCTTGTGTTCGAAAAACCGGGAATCCTCGGCAGCCACAAAAGCGTCGATGAGGAACTGAGGTATCTCGTCGATGGGTACGACGATCCGCCTTTCCTCGAAGAACTCACCTATCACCTCCCCATTGAGGGCATAGACCGTTGATATGATCTTGGGACGGTAATCCTTCAGCGTCTCTATCTGGGGCAAGCCCCGGGCAAAGTACATGTAGACTCCGGAGACGGTGAACACACAGACGGCAACCAGGCCCAGAGCCAGATAGAGCGCCGCAAAAAGAGCCTTTTTCAGCAAGGACCTTTTCTTCATGCGTCGGATCCCGAAAGGATAGACCTTTTATTGTTAAATCTATTCCAACTCCATCTCCTCGTCAAGTTCACTGGCTCCGGCGGCCTGAGAACCTTGCGGGACACGCCGGGGAGGGGAGCTATGCCGTGCAATCGATTGGAGCTCAAGGTGACAAAAATTGTCCTTCTCAATCAATAAATGTTACCTCACCCCGGACCAGAGAAAAAGGGCCTCCCTTGCAAGACAGGGCATGATTACTGAATGACCCAGTGATTCCAATATGTTGCTGGAAGGCCACCGGGTGGGATGAGCCTCTTTTCCCTTGGCACAGATCGTGCACAACCGATCACACAACCGGAAAGGAGATGAAGCGGGCATAAAGGGAAGGGAGGTGAGTTTTTCCAAACAGCGGTGAAATCGGAGTAATCGGTCTTTCCAAAGCAAATGAGGCAAAGGAGGTTTTTGCAGATGCTAAGTCGTATGAAGAACAGAAAAGGTTTCACTCTCATCGAATTGATGATCGTCGTGGCCATCATCGGGATCCTCGCTGCAATCGCGATCCCCATGTATCGGACCCAGCAGATCAAGGCGAAAATGACAGAGGGCACCAGGGCGGTGAGTACGGTGTCATCTGCCATCGGGGACTACTACCAGGACGAGGAGACATGGCCGCCCGCATGCGGAAGTGTTGCGGCGATCAACAACACCCTGGGTGTCGGTGTCAGCACCACACGCTACGTTTCAGCAATGTCCACGAATGCTTCCGGGGTCATCACAGTCACGTTCCAGAATATCGCGAATGATGTGAACGGTAACTCCCTCACCTTGACACCGAGCGTGAATGCCAACGGTTCCATCGACTGGAATTGGGGCAGTGTCGGCCTGCCACAGAAGTACGTACCCAAGGAGTAGCATGTACAACCCTTCTGTTGGTTTAGGCGATTCGTGTAACATCTCAATGTGTAGTGAGTCCGCCTTAGCCGGGGCGGACTCACTATTCGGTTTTTGATTCTATCTCCGGGAATCCTACGATGAGAAAACATTTGACGAGGAATGAAAAGGGTCTGACCTTTATCGAACTTCTCGCGGTAGTCGCGATTGTAGCGATCCTGGCAGCAGTGAGTGTCGTGTCGTACCGCTCCTATATGGTCAGGGCAAGACTCCAGGATGCAAAGGTGGCTCTGGAGACGGTCCGGGCTGAAGAGGAGCAGTACCGAGCTGAATTCGGCCACTACTGTGCTCCCAACAGCCTCAATTTCTTTGGAGGCGCGGCTCAGGTCGATGTGGGCGATTACCGGATTCAGTTCACGAGCCAAAATCAGACGAACTACAGGGTGCAGGCCGATCCGCAGACGGTACGGCAGAGTTTTGCGAGAAACTCAAAGTACGGCGGCTGGATCAGTATCAACCAAAACGGGGATCGGGACCACCAGCCCGGCGGGCAAAACAGGTGGCCGTAGGAGACAGGTCTCTCCTCAGGCCGGCTTGAGAATTACCGGGGTGGATTTCGCTCTCTCCACTTCTCCCTCCCCATGCCGGAGCGGTTCGGCACCGTATTTGCAGATTCCTACCTCAAGAACCCTCTTTGTCGGGAAAAAGAATTGGACATCTCGGTCATTATCCCCATGTACAACGAGGCTGACAACGTCGCCTCGACACTCTCCAGGATCAGCGCCGTCCTGGAAAAGGCCAACAGAACCTATGAGCTCATCCCTGTAGACGACGGGAGTAACGATGAAACCCTCTCAATCGCCCGCGATATGGAGACGAGGGATCCCCACATAAGGGCTGTCTCCTATCCCAACAACATCGGCCGTGGCAAGGCACTCAGGGTGGGATTTGCCGAGGCACGGGGAGAGATAGTCGTATCGATTGATGCTGACCTGAGCTATGACCCTGAATACATCCTGGATCTTGTCCGCGTTCTCGATGAGGAGGATGACGTCGACGTTGTTCTCGCCTCTCCATATATGAAGGGGGGCAGAACCGAAAAGGTTCCACTGGCGAGGCTCCTGGTGAGCCGCGTGGGGAACATGATCCTCAGTTTCTCTCTGCCCGGGAAGTTCAAAACGGTCACCTGCGTATTCCGGGCCTACCGGAAAAGGGTTTTGGACTCCCTGGAGCTTGAATCCACGGGAAAAGAGATCCACCTCGAAATCCTTTCAAAGGTCCTGGCCCTCGGGTATAGGGTAAAGGAGATCCCCGCCACGCTTAGAGGGCGGAGGAAGGGGAAGTCCAAATTCAGGTTCAGGGGCACTGCGATCTCCCACCTGATGTTTTCTGTCCTGCAGAAACCGATGATCATCTTCGGAATCACGGGAATCGGACTTTTGGTCGGCGGCCTCATCATGGGGGGGTATATCGTCTACTTGAAATACGCGGGCAGCCTCAACCCGGTCCGGCCCCTGATGACAATGGTCATCCTCTTCCTGCTCGCTGGAATTCAGCTTCTCTCCTTTGGATTTATCGCGATTCTCATCGGCATATTGAGGAAGGAGATTCTCAAGCTTCAGAGAGGCAACCTCGAGATAAGACACGAGATCAGGAGATCCCCAGCACCCGGCTGTAGAGAATGAACAGGCATGAAAAGAGAGATTCGATCTGTTTCTTGACCAATGCCTATCCAGACCCCGCGAGTCCATATCCCATGTACGGCCGGTTTATCGGAGAACTGGCCGAACAGATCGTCCGGAATGATTTCCGGGTCTCGGTGGTCACGCCTCGCATTTTCCGGCACAGCAAGGCCTGCGAAACCAGGGGACAGGAGCGAATCTACAGGTTCTGGTTCTGGTCTGACAATCGGCTGTTGATCGAACACCGGCGGATCCCGGCAGTAAAAATGGTGACCTATCTCCTTTCGGGAACGCTGCTGGGACTGCGGGTGGTCACGAAGGACCACTGCGGCCTGATACATGCCCACTGGGCTCTCCCTGCAGGATTGATAGCCGTTGTGGTGGGTAGGGTCCTGAGGATCCCGGTTGTCGTTACGGTCCATGGATCGGACGCACGCCTTGCCTTTGAGAAAAAGGGACTCTTGAGGATGCTCTTCGCGTGGACCTTGAAGAGAGCCGATTCCGTGACCGCCGTTAGCCGCAACATCGCCGAGGAGATCAGGGCCCTTGGAATCGTGGAGGACAAGACCATTGTGTTTCCCATGGGGGTCTCAGACAGATTCTTCCGTTCCCGCCCAGCCGGGGCGCTCCTACCCGGGCCGGAAGGCAGGACCGTGATCGTGAGCAACCGGCATCTTCTTCCCCTCTATAATGTGGGTTGCCTGATTGATGCGATACCTCACGTGGTGCATGACTCGAGTGATGTCTTGTTTCTCATTGCCGGCGATGGCCGGGCCAGGCCCGCCCTGGAAGCAAGGGTGGAGCGGAGGGGCCTCGCCCCCTGGGTTCGGTTTCTGGGAGCGGTCGACCACGAGCAGATGCCGGCCCTTTTGGAATCTTCTCACATCTATGTCTCGACCTCTCCGTCCGACGGGACGTCCCTTTCTCTGCTGGAAGCCATGGCCTGCGGGCTATTTCCCGTGGTGACCGACATCCCGGCCAACCGCGAGTGGATAGAAGAGGGCGTCAATGGATTCCTCGTTCCTCCGGACGACGAAATCGCCCTGGCGGAAAGAATAAAGCAAGCAGTCAGGGACGAAGCCATGAGACGAAGAGCGGGGCTGGTGAACATGGAGCTCGCAAGACAGAAGGCGTCGTGGCCGGAGATCTGCAGGATACTCATGCGAACCTACCGACTTCTGGCGGCCATATGAAGATACTCTATCTCACCGTGGAAGACGTGGGCCTTCCCAAGGGGCCGGCGGTCCATGTGCGGGGCATTGTACGGGGCCTCCGTGAAATGGGCTGTAAGGTCACCCTGGTGGCTTCGGGAAGCCCCCTCGGAGAGGACCCGGACGGCTTTGTTCCGCTGAAAACAAGGCGTTGTTCCAACGGGAGGATGGGAGGTGTGTTGAGCATTCTCTCCAGGCTCTTGGACCTGTTGTTTCTCTCGAGCCGCCATCTGGCCTCCCATGATTTGGCCTATGCTCGTGATTACCACGTAGCCTTGGTCTCTCTGCTGCCGAAAATCCTCCTCAGGAGACGCCTGATCTATGAAATCAACGGACTGCCCAGCGAGGAATGGTTGATGAAGAGCCCGAGAGCTCTGGGCCGGGTGGTCGCAGGGGTGATTAAGAGTTGCGAGCGGCTTGCGGCAAAATATTCCGACAGGATCGTTGCCGTCACCGAGGGCCTGAGGCAGCACCTCGTTTGCCGTTTAGGTGTAGATCCCGGTAAGGTCGCCGTGGTTCCCAACGGGGTGGACACCGCGGCCTTCCATCCCATGGACGATCCCGGATCGCTGGAGAGTCTTCGGATGCGGCTCGGATTACCCCGGGAGGCAGCCCTGGTTCTCTTTGTCGGAAATCTCGCTTCCTGGCAGGGAATAGATACCCTGCTCGACAGCATCCCGCTGATCGCAGCCTCTGTTCCCCATGCCAGGTTCTTGATCGTGGGGGACGGGAGGCTCGGGGAAGAACTCCGGAAAAAATCCGGGGCGATGAGTATCTCTGGACTCGTTCTGTTTACGGGGACGGTTCCCCACGAGGAGATTCCGAGGTACATAAATCTTGCCGACGTCTGCGTGGCTCCCTTTGTCAGAAAAAGAAACAGCAGAACCGGGGTATCTCCCCTCAAAATCCATGAGTACATGGCCTGTGGAAAAGCGGTCGTTGCCTCCAGGGTCAAGGGGCTAGACTTTGTCGAAGAGACAGGGGCCGGCCTTCTCGTAGAGCCGGAAGACCCACCCGCGCTTGCCCGGGGAATCGTTGAGCTTCTCCAGGACCCCCAGAGGCGAGCCTCCATGGGGCGAATTGGAGCCGAGCTGGTAGAGCAGAACTTCGATTGGAGCAAGAGGGCTCAGGAGATTTTCCGGACCGCCCTGGAGCAGAATGGGGCCCGTCTTAAGCCACGAACCTTTTCGTAGGGGGAGGGTGGAGGGAGAGTCGCCCAAGTCACATCTCCAAGAGCCGTCTTATCACTAAAAGGGCTGAATCCCAGTGAAGCTTTCAGAAAGAGTAGTCATAGTCCTGATCGGAAAACTCTTGTCTGCCGCGTTCTCCTTCGGGACGAGCGTAGTCCTGGCAAGAATGCTCACAAGGGCCTCCTTCGGAACCTATCAACAGGCGGTCTTGGTTGTTGCCTATGTGACACCTCTGGCGCTCTTCGGGATCGACCAGAGCGTCACCTTCTTCATCCCGCGGCTCCGGGGCAACCGTGAAATCAAGAGCTTCGTCTACCAGACCACGGCGATACTTTTCCTCCTGGGAATTGCCGTGAGTATTCTCCTTCTGTTCTCGGCGGGCTGGATAGGTCGGATTTTCCATAACAGCCATCTGAAATCGGCTCTCACGGTCTTTGGCTTCTACCCGATTTTCGGTTTCCCTTTTGCGATCGTGTCCTTGGTTCTGTATAGTCTGGACAGGCATAAGCTCTCCGCATCTCTGGAGGCAATCTTTTCTTGTGCCCAGTTTCTAGTGATTACCGGCTTGGTCTGGTTCAACTCCGACTTGACCCTGGTACTGTTGGGACTGGTGGTTGTGGCCTGTGGAAGGATTTTGGCTTCAATCCTACTATTGCGCAGATGCCTGGGAAAAGAGGAGGGATGGACCTTCAACGGATCCCTGCTGAGAGACCAGTTGCGTTTTTCCGCTCCCCTCGGATTCTCCAAGGTTCTCCCCATAGTCACGGTCAATCTCGACAAGATCATCATATCTGGTTTCTATGCGGTCAGTCACTTTGCAATTTACGCTGTAGGGGCGATCGAGCTTCCGTTCGTCTCTCTTATCACTTACACGACGGGCAATGTTATCAGTCCGAGATTATCGCGGCTCTTCTACGAGGGCAGGAAGGAAGAGCTGGTTCTGACATGGCATAGAATGGTTCATAAGACGTCCCT
>JAFDHF010000035.1 GCA_019308905.1 Deltaproteobacteria bacterium | reverse complement strand
CCTATGAGCTGAAACCGGCAGATCCTGTGAGGATTCGGATCGGGCCCTTGAGGGACCTTATCGGGATTTTTGAGCGGTGGCTTCCCAGGGAGGGGAGAATCAGGATCCTTCTCAATCTGCTTGGTTACCAGACAGGCGTCGAGCTCGACTATCTGCAAGTGGAAAGGATCTGGAACTGACGGCTCTTGCTTTGGTGCAGGCGGCCCGTAGCCTCTAGCCCGTTGCACTTGAACGGACGGACAAACCCCATCTCCTCAGTGGACCGGATGGACGACCCCATACGGAAGGGCGGTAGCCTGCCCTGGGGGCTTTGACCCCGAATTCGAAGCAGCCCGGAGATCCGCTTCGAGAAATTAGCTGTTATATCGAATCCGGAGAGCACACGATGAAGCTTTTTGCCACGATTCCGGTTTGCAATGAAGCCGGCATTAGCGCATACCTTGAAGTTTCCTCCAATAATTAGTCTGGTCAAGAATAGGCCCACGCATCACAACGGTGATGATAGAATCTATTTATACACCGCGATTGTCCTGCTCTTCCTATATCTTTCTCCGAAAATCCTTTTTGGAGAGAATAGCCATGTAATAATACATGATAATCTAGATTGGATCGTAGCTCCCTACAAGTTGCTTGGGGAAAAATACGCGAGATTGGACTTCAAGCTGGAAATTGAGAGTTTCATGATGGGCACCTCTCGGTTTCCTATGCAGAGTGTCTTGAACCCAATCATATGGTTGTATGCGTTTTTCAAACCTTTTGTGGCCTACGTTCTCAATGAAATCATTATCCGTGTTTTTGCCCTTTTCGGGATGTACATATTACTTCGGAAACACATAATACATGATAGAAATAGTGACCTAATTGCAGCTGGTGTTTCATTTTGTTTCTCCATTTTACCATATTACCCATTGTTCGGTTTGACAATAGCAGGACAACCGAGTCTGGTACATGCGTTTTGGAATATCCGGGATGGCAGAGACAAGGCACTTGACTGCATAACCATAGTAATCTTCGCATTCTACTCGTCTCTTGTATTTTCAGGAGTTTTCATTTTGTTCGGTTTGACGATAGTTCTATTGTTAGACTGGTTTAGTAAGCGGAATTTCAATCGACAGTTTTTTGCTGGGATATTGCTCCTATTTTTGCTGTATGTAATATCTGAATACGGCATCATCTCTACTTTCTTAGATTCATCATTCATCTCCCATCGTTCCCTGCGTGACGGAACTTGGGGAAGCAAAACGTTTTTTCAGTCGGCCGTGCAGATATTAGGAAATGCTGTAAACGGACATTATAACGCGGCCAGTCTACATAAATGGATTCTGTTCTTGGCAGTCCCACTGGCGTTCGTTACGTCTGGGACAATGAAATCGAACACACGGCCGTTGTTTGTCCTGTTGACCATTTCCTTCATGATCTCTGGATTTTTCGGATTGTGGTTTTGGCGGGGTCTAGTGCCAGTAAAGAACAGCATTCCCATACTCAAAATCTATGGCTTCTATCGGTTCATCTTTCTCC
Source organism: Deltaproteobacteria bacterium (assembly GCA_019308905.1). NCBI lineage: Bacteria > Pseudomonadati > Myxococcota > Myxococcia > Deltaproteobacteria bacterium. The sequence continues at coordinate 39,777 of JAFDHF010000035.1, read as the reverse complement.
ATCCCTTATTGTGGTATCTGATATTTGCGCTATGCCTGGTTTCGATGTCCGGCCTTGACGGGATATATTCCCACCTCGGAAGAAACCTCATTTACTTTTTGATAATCTTTCAGGCAATATTCATCATAAGCCATAATAGAGAGCTAGTGCTGGACATGAAAAGTGCCTATCTCCTTGTGAGAGGGAAAAAGGATAATTCAATCACTTATAGAAAATTCTTCTCGGAGGGGCTGTTCCGGGATGTGATGGATTACATCGACGAGCCACCTGATGAGTATCGTGTGATTTGTGTTGGTCTCCATCCGGCTGTTGCGCAGTACAATGGATTCTATACATTGGATGGTTATAGTTCGTATTATTCGGCAGAATACCACGAGAGGTTCAGGAGGTTAATAGTCCAAGAATTGAAGAGGAACGGCATATGGAAGAAGTACTATGACAACAGAGGGAGCAGATGCTATGTGACGTCATGGGAATTCAGTCATCCGTTCAACCTCCATGATTATACAAAGTACAAGAATAGGTCGATCAAGGACTTGAATCTCAATTATGATGTTTTTAGGAAGCTTGGAGGAAGATACATCTTGTCCTGCGTCAAAATAGTCAATTTGAAAAGGAATCCAATACGTTTGCTCAAGACTTTTGAGTCGTGGGAATCTCCATGGCGAATCTTCCTCTATCGAATCATGTGAAGGTTGGATTTGTATCAGGATGGTCTTTTTCGGTATTGCCGCGACCTGGACATGGACCATTTCAAGACACGGGAAGACAAATCGGTTGAGGTTCGCATCACCAAAATAAGACCCTCAAAGGGATGGGTCTCTCTCGGCCTGAAGGAACTCTGGGAGTACAGGGAACTCCTCTATTTCCTGATCTGGCGCGACGTAAAGGTCCGTTACAAGCAGACCGTGCTCGGGGCGGCGTGGGCCGTCATCCAGCCATTTTTCACCATGGTGGTTTTCACCATATTCTTCGGCCGCATGGCAAAGATCGGGTCCGACGGGTTACCCTATCCCATTTTTTCCTACACAGGACTCCTCCCGTGGTTGTTCTTCGCCCATGGGCTGAACCAGTGCTCCAACAGCCTGGTCGGTTCATCGAATCTGATCAAGAAGGTCTTTTTCCCCCGTCTCGTGATCCCCGTCTCTGCGGTTCTTTCCGGGGTGGTCGACTCTGTAATCGCTTTCAGTGTGCTTCTCGGGATGATGGCCTGGTATGGGATCTGGCCCACTCCGGCCGCCGTCCTGCTCCCCCTGCTCCTCCTTCTCGCCTTTGCCACCGCTCTTGGCACTGGCATGTGGCTCTCTGCGCTGAACGTTCAGTTTCGTGATATCAGGTACGTGGTCCCCTTCTTTGTCCAGTTATGGCTCTTTGCAACCCCTGTGATCTACCCGATGAGCCGGGTTCTCGCCCTTATCGAAAAACACGGGCTGCCCGGGTGGCTGCTCGGTCTCAATCCCATGGTCGGCGTGGTGGGCGGATTCAGATGGGCTCTTCTGGGTACGGAGACTCCACTCGGGTCGATCATCATTGCATCGAGTCTCGTGGCCCTGAGCCTTCTGACCGGTGGCGCCTTCTACTTCCGACGGATGGAGAAGACCTTTGCAGACGTAGTGTGAAAGGAAGATGGTTGAAAACTCGGGGAAAGACCAATAACCTCGCCATTCGCGTGGAGAACCTTTCAAAAAGATACCAGATCGGCGGCCCCAGGGAGCGGTATCGGACCTTTCGCGACACGCTTATGAATGCCGCGGCTTCTCCCTTTCTCAACGTGTGGAACCTTCTGCGGGGTGCGCATACCCCTCCGGGCACAGGACCCAGAGAAACGATCTGGGCTTTGAAAGATGTGTCATTGGAGGTCAAAAGGGGAGAGGTTGTAGGTATAATCGGCAGTAACGGAGCAGGCAAAACCACACTGCTCAAAGTCCTCTCCCGCATCACGGAACCGACCAGGGGGTGCGCCGATATCTACGGACGGGTAGGATCGTTGCTGGAAGTCGGTACGGGGTTCCATCCGGAATTGACAGGCAGAGAGAATATCTACCTCAACGGGGCGATCCTGGGGATGAAGAAGGCCGTAATCGACCGCAGGTTTGACGAAATCGTGGCCTTTGCAGAGGTTGAGAAGTTTATCGATACCCCGGTGAAACACTATTCCAGCGGCATGTATGTCCGTCTGGCCTTTGCCGTAGCTGCCCACCTGGAGCCTGAGATCCTGCTGGTGGACGAGGTATTGGCAGTGGGCGATGCCTCTTTCCAGAACAAGTGTCTAGGAAAGATGGAGCAAGTGGGGGGAGAAGGCCGTACGGTCTTCTTCGTCAGCCATAACCTGAGCGCTATTCACAGGTTGTGTCACCGTGCCATCCTGTTGGAAGGGGGGAAAGTGGTTTCTGACGGGGCAACAGAGTCAGTCGTGGGCAGATATCTCATGAGAAACACCGAGTACAAGGGCTCTTTCAAGAAAGAACCCGCTGAATCCGGGAAGAACCAGATCCTGGAGGTCGTCGTGAAGACGAGAAACGGCCGGGTGATCAGTTCCGATTTTGACGGGTCGCGGCCTTTCGACTTGTTGATAGGGATAAACATCTCGAAAGTAATGCCGGACGCCTACCTGACTGCCTCGGTGAGGGATGCCTTCGGCACTCTGATCCTGATTTCCGATCTCCGGGACAGCGTCGGCCAGGGCCTGCCCAAGGGTCGCTCGAGCTACCTTGTTGAGTTTCCGGCCAGGCTGTTTGCGCCGGGGGAGTATCTGTTTACCGTGGCGATCTATTCACCAACATACGGGCAGATCGATATAGCGGCCAATGTCGTAAAGATCAGTATTCGCGACTTCACCTCTGAAAGAGGAGAAAAGCGACTCGGCTATTTCGGTGCACGACTCCCCTGGTCAAGACTGCAGCCTAGCAAGAGCTAGAAGAGCGGAATGAGGGTTTTCTTTGTCGGTGACAATTCGGACAACCCCAATTGGGGGTGTCGGTCAACGAGTCTTGCCCTACGTAGAATGGTGGAGGAGTCGGGGGGAGAGATAGCCCATACCTTGTTTTGGAGCCGCATGGGGAAAAGGGATCGTTACGTGCCGGGGAAGGTTCCCCGGCTTATTGAGCATCTTCTTGGAGCCGCCGTCGATTCTATTCCCAGGGCAAGGGGCACGGTCAAGCTCATCGCTCGGAGGGCCTTCGGCTCAACGTGGGATCGGATCTCCGGCGCACACGATACGGTGCCCCGCTCCTTTGCAGAATTCGAACCCTTCGCCGAAAAGGTGATCAAGGATGAGATCTTTCAACCGGAGCGCCGGGCACTGGAGGAGTGTGACCTGGTTGTCATAAACGGTGAGGGAAGCATTTACGACACCCAACGAACGGGTCGGATGAATCTCTTTATCGCATATCTTGCAAAACGCCACTTCGGCAAGCCCTGTATCCTCGTGAACCACACGGCAGACATCGGCAATGAATGCATGGCCGAAATGGTATCGCGTGTCTACCCCCTTTTGGATGATATCGTATTCAGGGAGCATCTTTCCGCCGAGAAATGTTCGGCTTTTGTCAGAGGAGATAACTCCACCCTTGGAGCGGATGCGGCCTTTACTTACAGGCCGGCAAAGAACCCTGCCTGGTCATGTGTTGCCGCGCGGGAAGGTTATTTCAGCGTGTGGCCGGATTCAGCCTCCGGATTCAACCCCCTGGAGCCATACGTATGTGTGGGGGGTAGCTCCATCTACCTCCGCCCGGATCGACCCCAGTACGATCCTGTTCCAGGCTTCATAGCCCTTTGCGAGATGCTGCAGAAAAAGGTCGGCCAAGTCCTGCTTACCGCTCCCTGTACGACGGACGAAAAGATCTTTCGTCCCATATCCAGGGAGTTGCACCTCCCTCTTATAGGGCTCGCCACTCCCACACAACAGGCCGTCGACATTCTGGGCCACGCACGTGCCTACGTGAGTGGGAGATGGCATCCCAGCATCTTCGCCTTGACCGGGGGAACCCCCATTGTCACTCTCACGGCCAACACCTTCAAGACAGACGCACTCAACAGGCAGGCAGGCCTCGAGGGGCAGACCTTCGACGCCCTGAAACTGCATGAAGAGATAGAGCCGATCGTTGAGCTCACGCGAACCTATGTCACACAGGGGGAAGCTCTCCGAAGGAGGCTCCGTAACCGGGTAAGGAGCCTGTCGAAGCTCGCCTGGAGGAACGTCAGGTACCTGAGAGACAGCATGACGTGACCCTTGTGGGCGGGGCTCCGGGATTCCTGCACCGTGAGGTTTGGCGTGAGGAGCCGGCATAGCAGGATCCCCACGCCGGAGGTGTCGTGAAGGCTCGCCTGAGTGTACTGGGTCTCAGATCTGGGATGGCCAGAGGAATAAAGACCGTACTAGGGATCCCATGGTTGAACCGGGCCGTCTCCCGTATTATCGCTACCAGCGGTCTTCTTGAGGAGTACAGGAATCATTTGCTTTCGACTCACCATGATCCGGTTCGTAGAAGCTTACTTGATCGGCTCCTCTATCCAGGTGTTTTGAGATATTGGCTGGCCGAGAAGTACTACCCGGAAAGGGACCCGATGGTTCGCGAGAGGATGAAATCGATCCTGATAGAACCCGGCAGTCGATCGTGGGCTTCAACATACGACAGGCAACCCTTCAACCTGGGATGTCCCTTGACAGCTGAGCTGACACTGGGCGAAGCCGTGCCCCTTTACCTCAGGCTGAGAACCCGTATCGAAGAGTACACGGGCAAACTGGACAGGCAGGAAAAAGAGGGGAGCAAAAAGGGTGCGGCGAGAAAAGATCCCTTGATCATTCAAATCGGAGTCGGCTCGGGCCGGGAGCTAGCGTGGTTTGCACGACAATTTCCTGGCATAACGTGCATCGGGACAGACGCCTTCTTCGGTGCGGTGAGTTACGCCGGAAGCAGGTACAGACTTCCCAACCTCGAGTTTCGCCTTCTTCCCCTTGAAAGGGCTTCCGAACTGCTGGAGGACCAGAGAGAGGGGCGACTGTTTCTCTACACATCGGGTCTCTTCCATTTTGTGCAGCCCGAATCCGTAGATGGTTTTCTCGCCTATGTATCCACCTTCCCGGAACTGGAGCTATTCGTATCAGAACCTGTGTCACTTCCGAGATTGGAGGAAGAGGCTTTCCCTGAGAACTCGATGCCGCGGGCAAAACCTCTTTCCTGGACCCATAACTATCCTCGCCTTGTCAGGAGAAACCATTTGACCATCCACGAACTCATCCTCACGAACCATCCCTATGATGACAGACCGGGAGAATTCGGGAGCGTCAATTGTTTCATCCACGCCACACCGGCGGGAGCCTGTGAGAGTATCGACGAGTAGATCCGGAACTTCGAGGGGCTACAGATACGTCAGGATACGGGGGTGGTATTTCTCTCTGCAGCGGAACCCCACAGTGCTCGGTGCCCTTCTCTACTGGAGAGGAAAGCCCTTTGGTTTTCACAGGGCAGGCCTGGGTGTCAGGCCGAGTTTGCAGAGAATTGCTTTTGTCACGGGAAAACTCCTCTATCACCGGTTTAACCCTCCACGCGGTGAGGTGCTGCTTGACCTGCCCGTCCACGGACATCTCTGCTGCGAAGTCCACAGGGGGTACAAGGTATTTGACCTCGCCAGGGGAGTTGTCACGAAGGTCTTCTCGCCGGAGGTCACCCCTGAGGTTGTCCGGCAAGAAATAGAGCGGGCAAGAATCGCTGGCAGGTTCTGTTTTGCCCCATCCCTTCTTCGGTGCCAGCCCGAGGAAAGCTGGTACGAAGAGGAGTACGTGAACGGTTATCATCTTGATGGTTCCAGCTGGAGTGGTTTTCTAAGGGCACTGGAAGAAGATCTCCTCCCCGTTCTGACGGCCATGATAGTTGGCTCTGAGCCACGTCCTGTCGATCTGTCAGGCTATTGCGGCCAAAGGATGGATCTTCTCCGTCATGAGGAGAGCAGACTGCACGCAGAAGGGCTCGAACCTTCCGAGATCGCCCAAGTCAGAGGCTTTATCGAGGAAGCGGCCAGGGAGGTTTGCGCCATGGGAGGCAGGACAGTCCCTCTGGTCTTCTCTCATGGTGATTTTTCTCCAAAACACGTACTCATCACGAACCGCGGCCACATGGTTGTGGACTGGGAGACTTTCGGGTACAGGAGCGTGCTTTTCGATCTCTATAACGCGTTTTTCCAACAGATCTGGCTTGGACGTGAGGTTCCGGGCATATCCCGTGAAATGAAGAGAGCCATACTCGGTTTGGAATCCACAATTGCCACAAGCGCTCCGTCTATTGCACGGCATCTCACCCCCCTTTCTTCCTCGGCCCGGCTCTATCGGTTGCTCTACTACATCGAAAGGGTGAGCAGAATCCTGGAGTCTCGCGAGCCCTCCCATGAGACATTGGACACCATTTTGAGATGGATCGAGGCTTTCAAACGATACGAAGGGATCGAACCGGGCGAGGGGTCGGCTATGAGAGGCAACGGGGCTGAGCCGTGACTTTCCACGGGAGAGATTCTCGGAAGATAGTCTCCATCATTCCCGCACGGGGGAAGAGCAAGGGGATTCCGAGAAAGAACCTGGTTCTGCTGAGGGGGAGGCCTCTGATCTACTATGCCATCAAGGCCTCCCTCGATTCCCAGGTGGAGCAGACCTGGGTCAGTTCAGAAGACGACGAGATTCTCCGTATCGCAGAGGATCTGGGGGCAAGAGCGCTCAAGAGGCCGGAGGAACTGTCAACCGATACTGCCTCGAGTGACGCCGTCTTGCTCCACTTTGCAGAAAGGGTTTGGTTCGATGTGCTCGTGTTTCTACAGGCCACCTCCCCTTTGACGACCGGCGAAGACATTGACAGGGGGATTTCAATGCTGGATGAGTACGACTCGGTCATCGCGGTTTCCCGACTTACCCAGTTTGTATGGACCGACGGTCGACCCAATTACGACATACAGGACCGGAAGAGGAGGCAGGAGTGGAAGAGTACCTTCCTTGAGACGGGGGGCTTCTTCATAACCACGAGGGACAACCTCTTGAGATACAGAAACCGGATCGGGGGGAGGATAGGGTTCTGTGTGGTACCGAAGATACGGTCTTTTGATATCGATTCATACGAGGATCTGGAAATCGTGGAAAGACTGATGGCCTGACTATGCACGGGGTATTGCAAAATAGGAACTGTTTCCTCACGGGTGCCACAGGCGGACTGGGACGGTGCATCGCTCTGCAGATGGCCGGCGAGTCTTGCAATCTCTTTCTCACCTCCAGGAGCACCAGCAGGCTCAAGGCCCTCAAGAGGGAGTTGGAATCCGCCGGAGGGGGGGAAAAGGTGGGGATCGGTCTTGCTTCAGGAGACCTCAACCGCATCGAAGATGTCGAGAGGATCATCAGAAGTGCAAAAAACCGGTTTGACCACATCGACATTCTGATAAACTGCGCGGGTGTCTTCCCCGTGAAAAGCCTGTTCAGATCGAGGCTGAGTGATTTCGACACCTGTTTCAACGTCAATGTCAGAGCCCCCTTTCTCTTCTCGAAGGCCTTTTCTCCTGGGATGGCAAGGAGGGGATGGGGGAGGATAGTCAACATAGGCTCTTCCTCCGCCTATCAGGGTTTCGGTGAAACCGGAATCTACTGCGCCTCGAAGCACGCACTCCTCGGCCTTTCGAGATCCCTCCATGAGGAGCTCAAGGGGGAGAATGTAAGGACTTTCTGCATCTCTCCTGGTTCCATAAAGACCGAGATGGGAAGAAAGGTGAGAGGGCAGAGCTATGATTCCTTCATCGATCCCCGGGAGGTCGCCCGATTCGTCGCCTTTGTCATCTCCTTTGACGGGGAGATGATTTCCCAAGAGATCAGGTTGAACAGGATGAAGACCCGATGACCTACCTGGAATCGCTGTTTTCCCTGGAAGGAAAGAAAGCCGTGGTCACGGGTGCCGCCAGGGGCAATGGGAAGGCGATTGCAGCGGCCCTTCTGGGGGCGGGTGCCGAGGTTGTCCTGGTCGACATTCTCGGGAGGGAACTGGAAAGGACGACCCGCTTCTTCCGGGCAGAGGGGCTTCGAGCCGTAATGTACCGATGCGACGTAGGGGACCGGACCCAGGTGCAGGAACTTGTCGAATTCCTGAGGAGAGGGCCCGGCCGGGTTGATGTTCTGGTCAACAACGCCGGGGTGACCTTCAGCCACCCCCTCTTCGATTACCCGGATGAGTTTTGGGAGAGGACGTATGCGGTCAATCTGAGAGCCCCCTTTGAACTTTCCAGGGAAATAGGCAAGTTGATGAAAAGGAACAGATCAGGTGTCATTATCAATATTACGAGTCTCAATGCGGAGCTCGCCTTCCCGGACAATCCAGCCTACGTCTCCTTCAAGGGGGCTCTGCGCCAGTTGTCAAAATCCCTTGCCCTCGATCTGGGCAGGTACGGGATCAGGGTCAACAGCGTAGGACCGGGATATTTCAGGACCCACATGACCAGGAAGAGCTGGGGTGATCCGTCCCTTAACAGGACGATCAGAGAAAAGACCGCCCTCCGTCGATGGGGGAGACCGGAAGATCTGGCGGGTATCACCATACTCCTGGCGTCGGACGCCTCTTCCTACATAACGGGCCAGGACATTTACGTCGACGGAGGTTGGCTTGCCAAAGGTCTGTAGAGTCAAGACCTGGACGGAGCGGCCGGATGGAGGAGAGTGGTAATGGCAGAGAGGGTGAGGATAGGAGACCGGTTGGTCGGTGATGGTGAGCCCTGTTTTGTGGTGGCCGAGATCGGCATAAACCACAACGGAGACCTGGACACCGCGAGAAAGCTGATCTCGGCGGCCGTGCTGGCCGGTTGTGACGCGGTCAAGTTTCAGAAGCGCACGGTAGAGGTGGTCTACACACCGGAGGAGCTGGCCAGGCCGAGAGAAAACCCCTTTGGAGAGACCAACGGAGACCTCAAGCGCGGACTGGAACTGGGCTGGGATGAGTACGGGGCGATCGACGATTTCTGCAGGCTCAACCGGATCATGTGGTATGCTTCGTGCTGGGACGAAGAATCTGTCGATTTTATCGCCCGATTCGACCCTCCCTGCTTCAAGATAGCCTCTGCCTGCCTGTCCGACGACGACCTGCTCCGCCATCACCGGCTCTATGGAAAACCGATCATCCTCTCCACGGGTATGAGCACATTGGAACAGATCGACCATGCGGTTGAGATCCTCGGCACCGGGGATCTGATCCTGATGCACTGCACCTCCACCTATCCGGCCAAACCAGAGGAGCTCAACCTGAAGGCCATCCAGACACTCAAGGAGCATTACGGCGTTCCTGTGGGATATTCAGGCCACGAAGTCGGCCTCCCGACTTCCCTGGCCGCTTCCGCGCTGGGGGCGTGCATGATCGAAAGGCACATAACCCTGGACAGGGCAATGTGGGGAAGCGACCAGGCCGCTTCGGTGGAGCCTCACGGGTTGGCCCGGCTGGTGCGCGAGATCCGTGCCATCGAGGCCGCCATGGGAGACGGGGTGAAACGGATCTTTGAGAGCGAACTGCCCGTCATGAGGAAGCTCCGCAGGGTGGGGTAGCCAATGCCCGGAGTCCGGAGTTTCCTCACTTCTCGATCAGAGATTGCCGCGGGCTATCGGCTTTGGAGTTGTTTTTCTCTTTGACATGAGGACATTCCTGTCCTATCCCTTGGCTCCCGACTCCGCGTGGTGACCCTCTCAGTATCCGCCGCGTGATGAGGCAGGCATAGGGCCCGGCCACTTTCAGGACATTGGGCGAGATATTCGTTATAGGCAGCGGAGCTTCTCTGAACAGGATTACAGAGGACGAAGCGTACTACGTCAACGGCGCCGAGGCGGTTATCTCCTTCAACATGTACCTCATATTCTGGAAAAGAGTGGGCATCGTGCCCACGCACCACATCATGCTCGACTACGTCCACAATCGTTTTGTATACGAGATGGTCTTTGATACCTGCAGGAAGAACGGATTCTGGAGAACTCGATTCCTGCTGCACAGATACTGGGAAGGCCGGATCTACACAGATCCCGCGGTATTTTACTGGAGGAAAGTGAAGAGAGCCCTTCGAGGAAGAGGGCCGACCGATATGGTGGTGGTGGACAGCAGATTGGAGATCGGCTATCTCGATATAGGCCCCTGGGACAGACTCGAGTACCTCTGGGGCAGGGGGCTGGACGAGCGGCTGTTCCACTTCCGTGGAACCCTCACCACGGCGATAAACGTGGCCCATGTTCTGGATCCCCATGCCACAATCAAGCTCCTGGGAGTCGATCTCAACACCCCGGACTATTTCTTCCAAGACCAGATGCCCAGACTCATAAGACTCAAGAGGAAGGAGGGTTCTTCAGACCTGGATTGGGAGTACAACCTCAGGGCCGGCCGGCACGGCACGGTGCTTCCCTACGGGGAGCTCCCGCCCATGACGGCCGCTTTTCCCTTTATCAGGCAGCAGGTGGAAGCGACGGGGGGCAGGATCTTCTGTTGCAACAAGGAGAGCCTCCTCGTGGAGGAAGGCCATCTCTCCTACGGCCCTGTGATCGGAGATTGAAGGAACACGATGTGTGGAATTGCCGGAATACTGTCCAGTGACGGACCTGTTGACAGGCAGGCCCTCCGGCGCATGACAGAGGCTCTCCGCCACCGGGGTCCTGACGATGACCGTGTCGTCATCATGGAGGACCGCGTCGGTTTCGGTCATGCCCGTCTCTCGATCATCGATTTGGCCGGAGGCAGACAGCCCATGGCATCGCATGACCGGAGATTCTGGATAACCTATAACGGCGAGATATACAACTACCGGAGCCTGCGGGCTCGGCTCCGGGAAATGGGCTGCTCTTTCCGCACGGATTCCGACACGGAGGTCGTGCTGGAGGCCTTTCGCACCTATGGTTCCCGATCCGTGCACGAGCTCGACGGGATGTATGCCTTCGCCATCTGGGACAGCCGGGAGCAACTCCTCTTTGCCGCCCGTGATCCCTTTGGCAAGAAGCCCTTCTATCATGTAGAGTCCCCGGACGGGACCTGGTTTTTCGCCTCGGAGATCAAAGCCCTTCTTGCCTCCCAATCGATCCGGGGGGTGGTGGATTACGGGGCCCTCGACGACTATCTGAGGCTCTCCTACATTCCACCCCACCGGACGATCTACAGAAACATCTCGGTCCTGCCTCCCGGCCATCATCTTACTCGACAACGGGGGAGATCGATTCTGGAAAGGTACTGGACACCGGAATTCGGCTGTCCGGGCGGGCCCGATGCCCCTGAACCCGAGATGGTTGAAAGGCTCCGGATTCTTGTCACAGAGGCGGTCAAGAAACGGACGCTCGCCTCCGACGTACCTGTGGGGGCTTTTCTCAGCGGGGGACTGGATTCATCGACGGTCGTTGCCCTTATGAGCCGGCTGTCAGAAAGGCCCGTGAAGACCTTCACAGTGGGGTTCGGCAAATGGGTAAACGAGCTCCCCCTTGCAAATGCTGTGGCCCGTCGATACGGGACCGAGCACCATGGGATCCAGCTCGATGTGGATGCGGCCGACCTGCTCGTCGAAATGGGGAGGACCTATGATGAACCCTTTGGCGATTCGTCGAGTATCCCCACCTTCCTGATCTCGAGATTCGCGGGGCAGGAAGTGAAGGTGGTCCTGACAGGGGACGGGGGGGACGAGCTCTTCGGGGGATACACCTGGTGGTACGGCCCCTTGATCATGGCCGAGAGGGTCGACCGATCCGTGAGGGCGGAATCCCGGAGAAGGATGAGGCTGAGACTTTCGAGAAACCTCAAGAGAATTCCGGCTCTGGGTGGTTTTTTCGAGGCCGCGTACAGGCGCCTGCTGAGGGAATCATCGGCTGCCCGGCTGGCCCGGGATTTTCAGGACCCCTGGGATCGCCATCTGGCCCAGATGACTCACTTCGGCCAAGAGGAGCGGGCTTCCCTGTGGAGGTACGGTGACAAGAGGTCTCCCACCGATTTCGAGATGTGGCGTCCCCAGGCGGGTGAGGGAATCGACAGGGCCTTGTATCTCGACGCCTGCCTTTATCTTCCAGGTGACATTCTCCGCAAAGTCGACCGTGCTGCCATGGCGAACTCCCTCGAGGTTCGGGCCCCTCTGCTCGACAGGAGGCTTGCGGAGTTCGCCTTCTCCCTGCCACACACGGTGAAGTTTAACAACGGAACGAGCAAGTACCTCTTCCGAAAAGCCTTTTCCCACCTTCTCCCGGAATCTCTCTTGCACCAGCCCAAGCTGGGATTCGGAGGACCTGTTGCGCAATGGCTGAGAAGTGACAGGGTCCGGCAACTCAGCCACGATCTGATCAATTCCCCTGGTGCCCCCCTCTGGGGCGTACTCAAAAGGGATGCCCTGCTCAGGCATTTCGACCGGTTCTACAAGGAGGGGATAAGGTCCGAAGCCTACCGGGTGTGGGGGCTCCTGTGCCTGCTTGTGTGGGAAAGGGAGTGGAGTGGCCACCAGCAGTGGACGTGACAAGGACGAGAGTCACGGTTCTCATGTCGGTCTACAACGGGGAACGGTTTCTCTGCCCGGCGGTGGAGAGTATCCTGAACCAGAGTTTCGGGGATTTCCACTTTCTCATAATAGACGACGGCTCTACAGACAGCACGCAAGAGATCCTCAAGTCCTATGCAGACCCCAGGATCGAGGTGATAAGAAACCCGTCGAACCTCGGCCTCACCATATCGCTCAACCGTGGGCTCAACCGTGCAAGGGGCGAGTATGTGGCGAGGATGGACGGGGACGACCTATCCATGCCCAGGCGCCTCGCCTGCCAGGTGGAGTTCCTCGACGAGAACCCGGAAGTCGTCATCGCCGGGTCGTACTATATCAAGATAGATACCATTGGCAGGAAGGTCTCGGAGATCATGATCCCCCAGGGGGGAGACCGTATTGTGGCACAGCTCCTTTTTGAAAACCCCTTCTGCCATGGATCCCTCATGTTCAGGACCGATGCGGTCCTCGGCATGGGAGGGTATGACGAGTCCATTCCCTACGGGCAGGACTACAACCTCCTGGTCAGGGCCGCTCGAATCGGCGAGCTCGGGGTCGTCCCCCGCTTCCTCTACCAGCTCCGGCTGGTTCCTGAGGGGATTTCCACACTCAGGCATCGGGAGCAGTTGGATGGCGTTCTGCGGTATTCGTCGGACTTCCTGAGGCTCTGTCTTGACGACCCATCGGGCGAAGAAGTCGACGCCTTTGCCCGTTTTCAACAGGCCCGTCTGACCAAGGATTGGTCCCTTATCCGTTCGGGAGACATGTCCAGGATCAGGCCGGTCTTCTCTTTTATCTCCAAGACCTCCTTTGGCCGCCGGTACTGGCGAAAGCACCTGTTTTCCTGGGCCGTCCACCTGCTCAGGCACAGCAGGACCAGCTCGCTGGAGCTTTTTTCCGTTCTTCTCAGGGAATTTTGCGGGATCTGTGAGCCCAGACAACTCCTCCGCTATGCTTACCACTACGCCAAGGCATGTCTTGCCCATTCCGGTGTCACAGGAAACGGCTAGGGACCTGAAGGCTGCATGGACGGCTTCGGATCGCCGGGATCCTGAATCGAGGGGTGGGTTGTTCGACAAGAGGATAGCCTTTGTGACAAAGAGCCCTTTTGGGCCTGCCACGACGACCATAGGGGGAGTGGGGTCGATCATCCGGTCGGTTGCCACAGAGTCCAAGCGTCTCGGTGCCCGTCCGATGGTGATCGTAGACCAATACGTAAAGGATGCACCTTCCGCCAAGCGGTGGGTTCGGGACGGCATTCCCGTCTATCGATTTCCCCTTCTCAGGAGTATTCCAAGGAGCGCCCATCTTTTCGGAAAGACACGCCGCCGCCAGTTGGCCGCCTGGATGGGCCTCCCCCGGGTCTTGAAATGGATTCGTCCGGATCTAATATACTTCAATGTCTCGGGGGATGGCAGGCTCAGGTTCGCCTACGAGATCAAGCGCCGCTTGGGCTCGAAGATCGTCGGCGCCTCTCACGGCCTGGGCGGGCTGGTCCTCCACAGGGGAGAGAGGTTCAGGGCCAAGGATCTCCATCCATTCTGGATTGAGTCTGTGGAAGCCGTGGATGCCTGGGTTCCCTGCGGGCCCAACGACGAGAGGGGACTGCTCTCATGGGGCATACCGGAGGAGAAGGTGGTGCCCGTATACAACGGCGTCTTTGTCCCGGACGAGCTCCAGCCCCTCGATAAACCCATCCGCCAGGCGGGGAGACTCAGGGTCGTTTTTGCAGGGCGGCTCATAGAGGAGAAGGGGATCCTCGAGCTTGCCGACGCCATGGTCGAGGTCGCCGGACTCCTCCCGGACTTTGATCTCCATCTTTGCCTGGCAGGGGCATTCACGGCCGGGATGGACCGTATCGTGGAGGCAAGGCTCACCAGAGGCGGATGCCGGCTCGACTGGGAGATTCCGGGGGAGGTGCCCCCTGAGGAGGTGGAAAGGCTTCTCTTGTCGTCTGACATCTTCTGCCATCCTTCAAGAGGACCGGAAGGGCTTCCCCTGTCGGTCCTGGAGGCTGGCGCCTACGGGTGCCCCCTGGTCCTTTCGGATATTCCCGCACACCGGAGCGTGTTTGAGGCGGGTGTCCACGCCTTGTTCCACAGGGCGGGCGATGCCTCGGAACTCGCACTTTCCATTGCGCGCCTCGCCACGGACGAAGAGCTCCGCCTGAGGCTGAGGGCCAATGCCCACGGACTCGTCAAGAGGCGGTACAACAGGGAGAAGATGTTGAGACGGTACATGAAGCTCTTCGATGAGCTTCTTTCGTGCTGATCCCTGTTTGCGGGCGCGGCGAGCCCGGCTGATCCATGAAGATACACGAGGTGAGACGTCTCGACGAGGTTTCCGGATTCAGATCCGAATGGGAAGAGATCCTATCCGACCGGGGAGGTGCGAACGTACACTACCTCTATGACTGGATATACCTTCTTTACAAACACATGGGAGACGAAGAGCGCAACAGGCTCTACGTTGTCGAGGACGGCAACAAGGTGATGGGATTCGTTCCCCTGATTCTGACTACCTGGAAAACAGGAGGTCTCCTTCCCCTGAGACAGCTCTCATTCATCGGGGTGGGTAACGGAGTGACCGACTTCTGTGATTTTGTCATAAGAAGAGGCGCAGAGGAGATCATAGAGTATTTTTTCCGTTATATGAGGGAAGAAAACAAGAAGGCATGGCATCTTCTTCACTTCAAATACCTTACCGAGGGTAGTTCGAACCTGACCGAGATTCGGAGGGTCCTGAAAAGAGATTCGATCGACCATGAAGAGACCATTGCATCAAGGATCCTCTACATCGATCTCGAAGCTTACGGAACCTGGGAATCCTATTACCAGAGCCTGGGGAGAAATCTGAGAAGGGATCTGAGAAAGAGATGGAACAGGATCCATGCCTATCACGACTACAGGTACGAAAGAAACGGCCGTCTCTCATCCGGCGAACTTCTCGAGACCATGGGTAGACTCTACACCGGGCGGCAGAGGCAGATGGGAAGGGAAAGCCCCTTCGAGGATCCTGTCACACTGGGATTTCTCAGGGAGATGATCGACCTCTTCAGGAAAAAGGGCATCCTCGATTTCTCGCTTGTCTACCTTGAGGGGAAGCCCGTTTCCTACACACTCGGCTTTGTGTACAACAACATTTATTACCACTGGAGCATCGGCTTCGACACGGGGTATTCGCATCTCTCTCCTAACAAGGCCCACCACGGGATTCTCATCAGGGACTGCTTCGAAGAGGGGATCTCCGAGTTCAATTTCATGCGGGGGGACTCGGAGTACAAGTTCAAGTGGACCAAGACGTATAGAACGAGCTACCAGATAAGGGTGCCCAACGCCTTTTCGTCTTACGGTAAGCTTGTCAACGGCCTGAGAAGAATCAGGGCAAGGCGGGCATCGGTTAGATGCTCACCCCACGATGCGGTTTCTTCTCCTCCTCCATGAAAGTGTGTTTGTGAGGGCAAAAGAACGTCCCCGAGTCCGGGGGATCTGAACCTCCCGAGGCATGGCATGAGGATTCTCTTTGTCTTTCTCTATAGCGGTGTACCCCAGTTTCCCATCGGCATCGGGTCCATCTCTTCGGTACTCAGGCAGGGCGGCCATGAGACGGGGTTGTGCCCGGTCGAATGGAGCCAATCTTCGGAAACAGTAGCCGACAGAGTGGATGCCTGGCAGCCTGAACTAATTGGGTTCACCTCCATGTCGTCCATGTTCAACCGGATAAGGGAGATTTCCCTTTTGCTGAGGCGGAGGTTCCCCGGCCTTTTTCAGGTCTGCGGAGGAATACATCCCACTGTTGTGCCCGGGTGTATCGAGGAGGCGCCATTCGACGCCATATGCCAGGGTGAAGGGGAGTACGGCCTCCTCGAGCTGGCAGACAGGCTGTCGCGATCAGAGGACTACAGGGACGTGGAGGGATTTTGGTTCAGACAGGGGGGAGAAACCATCGAGAACCGGGTGAGACCCCTCATCCAGGATCTGGACCGGCTCCCCATTGCTGACCACGATATCTACCAGTCCTGCGAGATTCCCGGAAGGATCGAGGGACAGGGGGAATTCATGTTCTGCCGGGGCTGCCCTTTCGACTGCACCTATTGTTCGAACCATGCGTTGAGGAGTATCTACCCGGGCCAGAACTACGTGCGGTACCCGAGCGTGGAGAAGGCCGTGGAAGAACTGGTGTGGGTGAAGAAGAGGTACCGAATCCGCCATGTGGTGATTCACGACGACGTTTTTACCCTCAACAGGAAGTGGTTCCATGACTTCTGTGAAGAATACAGGAGAAGAGTCGACCTTCCCTTTTTCTGTTGTATCCGTCCGGGTACCTGCACGGGGGAGATGTTCAGGGCACTGAAGGATGCCAACTGTCAACGGGTATCGATAGGTGTCGAATCCGGCAATCCGTTCATAAGGGAGAAGATCCTCAACCGCAGAATCAGCGATGAGGAGATGGTCGAGACCTTCCGCCTCGCCCGTGAGGCCGGTCTTGAGACCTCCTCTTTCATCATGTTGGGCCTCCCCCATGAGACAAGGAAGGCCCTTGTCGATACGGTGAGACTCACCGCGAGATTGGGGGCTCAGAACAAGACCCAGCGTTACATATTCCACCCCTACCCGGGGACGAGACTCGAAAGGCTCTGCCGCGAACAGGGATGGGAACCCGTTGGGTCGCCGGGTTCGGGCGAGAGGCGCGAGGCGGTCCTGAACCTCCCGTCCATTTCCCGCCGCGATATACAGGCCTACTACGACTATTTCAATACCCTTGTGAAGGTGGAAAGGCTCGCCCTGGCAAAAGGGGAAAAGAGTATCGCCCGGCTCGTGGCAAGGCTCTTCATCCTGCCCAGGCTCTTCTTTTTGATAAGGGCCTACTACCGTGCACACAAGGCACGAACGTATGGATTGCTCGGGACTCTCCGCCGGATCCGCGGGCGGCTGCTTACCACCGGGAGGCCTGCGGCCGTAAAACCGGTGAGACACGGCCCGGAGAGGATCCGACAGGATATCCCTGGTTGTCCGATTCAGAGAATCCGATGAGGCACCGGAGAAACCCTGGGACAGGGCCGTTGGAAACACAGCCGCAGACGGTCTTTGTCTGTGTGACCGTAGATACGGAGTGCGACAGGGATGCCTACTGGGGAGTACGCCGCCCCATCCGGTTCAGGGGTGTGTACGAGGGGATCACAGAGACCCTTCAACCGGTCTTTGACGATTTCGGCGTGCGACCGACCTACCTTCTGAGCCCGGAGGTCATTTTAGACCCCAGGTCTGTTCAGAGCCTCAGGAATCTGGGAGACAGGGTCGAGCTGGGTACCCACCTCCACGGGGAATTCATCGAGCCTGAAGCTCAAATGGATGCTGAAGTAACGTTACAGATGCAGAGTTCACTCCCTCTGACAGGGGAGAAAGAGAAG
Organism: Deltaproteobacteria bacterium; assembly: GCA_019308905.1. Taxonomy (NCBI): domain Bacteria; kingdom Pseudomonadati; phylum Myxococcota; class Myxococcia; species Deltaproteobacteria bacterium. The sequence goes on along the minus strand of JAFDHF010000035.1, from coordinate 21,875 downwards.
ATCGAGAATCTCACCGGGCTCTTCGAGAAGACCTTCGGCTACCGGCCCTTGTCCTTCCGGGCCGGTAGATTCGGCTTGAGCAGGCATACCCTCTCGATTCTCGAGGAACTGGGCTACAGGGTGGACACAAGCGTCGTCCCCCTCCACGGAGAGGCAGACCCTGGTGGATCCGTGTCCTTTCTTTCTGCCCCGTTCAAGGCATATTTTCCCTCCTCAGATGATTTTTGCAGACCAGGGGGTCTCTCGGTCCTCGAGCTCCCTGTTACTGCTGGCATGTCTATCTGGAGCGAGATACCTTCCGCCTTGAGGCCGTGTGTCATGAAAAGCAGGATCCTGCGGTCGTTGCTGTGCAGGATGGTCGGCAGGAGAAGGTGTGTGCCGGTCTGGCTGCGCCCTACGAGGCGAAGTGCAGAGGAGATGATGAATCTCTCCACGTGGTGGGTGGAGAGAAACCCGAAGGAAAGGGCTGTCATCTTGGTCATGATGTTTCACAATATCGAGGCTGTTCCCGGATGCAGCCCCTACGTGCACACGGAGGGGGACGCAAGGGAGTTCATCGGTTCCCTCAGGACATACCTAGGCCGTGCACTGGAGAGAAACTGGCGATTCGCAACACTCTCAGAGGCAGCTTCCTACCACAGAGAGAGGGGAGCGGTCGATCGATGAAGAGGAGGATAATCCACCTGATCGACAACGGCCGGATGGGCGGGAGAGAGAAGCAGCTCTACCTGGTTGTGCGGTGGCAGTCGGGTAAGCCTTGGAACGAGGTTTCGGTGCTGTTTCAAAGACCATACGGAGAGGCTTTCGAGTGGATAAGGGGGCTCCCAGGGGTGAAGGTATGGGAACTACCCAAAGAGGGGGACCTCAGCCCGGCAAGCATGTGGACGTGCCTCGGCCTGGTGCGCAGGTCTGATCTGGTCTTCCTCCACAGTCCGAGGGCCGTCTTTATGGTCCCCCTTCTTCTTGTCAGAAAACCCCTGGCCTACCGGCTTTCGGGAATGCAGATAGGTCCTCCGTCTTTTTTCAGATTCCTTCAAAAGCACCGGTCCGGAAAGCGTAAGGGCCGCCGGACCGGACCACTTCCACACTCGACGGGTCGGCCGAGAATCCGGCCGGGAGGTCTCTGGTCGAGGAGAATAGGGCGTGTTGTTCGATGGCTTCTCTTTCTATGGGTAGTGAGGCGGAGGGCCGATCTTGTCCTGGTCAATTCGCTTTTCTTGAAAGATCTGGCAACGAGGGAGTACGGTGTTCCCGATTGCAGGATGCGCCTTGTGAGGGGCTTTATCGATCCGGCCTTCGAAAGGAAGCGCATGGACTCTGCCCGGCCGTACCGGAAGGTAGATCGACCCTTCACCGTAAGCTTTGTCGGGAGGTTGGATCCGAGGAAGCGCATAGACCGCCTTATCGACGCTCTTCCGCCACTGTTCCAGCAGGGACTTTGCTTGCGTGTTCTCGTGGCGGGCGACGGTGACGCCGGACTGAAGGAAGATCTGGTAAGGCGGACCCGCATCCTCGGACTCGACGGGCTGGTCGAGTTCCTGGGGGCGGTGGAGAATCCATACACGGTTTTGAAGGTGACCGATCTCTTTGTTCTCCCCTCTGACAACGAGGCCTTCTCGAATGCCGTGCTGGAGGCGATGTTTGCAGATGTTCCGGTCGTGCTCTTCAGAAATGGATGCGGAAACGCCGAGGTTCTTCGCCATGGAAAAGACGCCTTCTTCGTCTCCACGGTGGAAGAGTTGAGCGCACTTATCGGGAGACTCGCAGGTGAAAGGGACACCTGTCTCAAGGTGGGCCGCGGTGGAAGACGAGCTCTTTACAGGCAACGGCTCACCCCGGACAGCCAGATGGAGCAATTGGAGAGGGTTGTTGAAGAACTCGCATGACAGCCGGGTGTTCATTGTTGGGGGCATTACATACCCTCCGAGGCTGCCATTTTCCGCCTCGCGGGCTTATCCGGAGGCTCCGTACAATGAAGCAACTCCCGAGAGTCCGAATCCTGTCTATGGAGGCCTGAGGTCGCTCTTCTACCGGGCCGGCTTGGACAGCACTCATTTTGATACCCCCTGTTGGAATCCTCTCGGGGAGTTCATCAGGCCAGGTGACAAGGTCCTCATCAAGCCGAATTTCGTCAAACACCGGTATCTCCCCGAGGTTGATATCGAATGTCTCGTTACACATCCCTCTCTGATCCGTGCCGTTCTCGATTACGTGGTGATCGCTCTAAAGGGGAAGGGGAGAATCACCGTCGGTGACGCCCCGGTTCAATCCGCGGATTTCGGTAGCCTCGTTGAAGAGAACGGGACCGCCGAGGTGGTACGCCACGTCTCGCAGTCGTCTGGGATGGAGGTCGGGTTGAGGGACTTTCGGGCCGCGGAGAGAGAAATGCTTGGGAATCTCCCCGTGGGCCTCAAAAAGAGAGAGGTGGAGCGGACAGCGGTCAGTCTGGACGAGAGGAGCGCACACTTTGATCTCAAGGGGATGGGCCGTTTTTGTGTGACAGACTATCCCCCTTCGACTCTCCAGGAGCATCACAACACCAAAAGACACGAGTATCTCATTGCAGGGGAGATCCTCGCGGCGGACGTGGTCATCAACATTCCAAAGCTCAAGTCCCACCGGAAGGCCGGCATGACCTGCTGCCTGAAGAATGCGATGGGTATCAACGTCTCAAAGGACTGGCTTCCCCATCACAGGAGAGGGTCGATTCTAAGCGGGGGAGACGAATACCTCTATCCCAGCCTGTTCAAAGCCCTGCGCAGCTCCCTGCTCGCTCTGCGGGAGACCTCTTCAAACCTTACCGCCAAGAGACTGTGGCAGGGTCTGGCAAGGATGGCAAAAAGGATGGATCGGTTCAACCCTGGCAGAAGGGATCCCTTTACCGAGGGGAGTTGGTACGGCAATGACACCCTCTGGCGCACGATCCTCGATATAAACAGGGTTCTCTTCTACGCCGACAAGGACGGGGTGATCCGGGACGAGCCGCAGCGGAGGATCATTTACGTAGTTGACGGGGTGACAATCGGGGAAGGAGAGGGGCCCCTCAACCCCACTCCAAGGCACCTCGGCGTCCTCATGCTCGGAAGGAATCCTGTAGCCGTCGATGCCTGTGCCTCGGGTCTTATCGGATTTGATCCTTGCAAGATCCCGGCAATCGACAAGGCCTTCTCCACGGGAGATCCACCTCTGGCTGGGTTTGGGAAAGAGGATATAGAGGCGATATTCGGGGAGAAGACGGTGCGGCCTTATCTGGATCTGCGCCAAATGGTCCTTACCCGAGCAAGGCCGCCTGATTCATGGGCGGGCCATATCGAGTTGAGATAAGGGCCGTATTGTCCCCCCGGGGATTCTCATGCGAACAGGGTGAGCTTACGGCCGAAACACGCAACGAGGAGGATTCTGTAAGGTCCTGTAAAGGGGTTTTGGGTGCTGATAGGCATACAGCCTGACAGAATGGGAGAGCAGTCCTATAGCGAGAAGTGGTCCGTCTTTCTCCAGGATTGTGGAGTCGATTTTGAGTTCATCGACCTCCTCGGGTTGGAGGACCTGTCACTATTGAGAAGGTACGACGGAATCATGTGGCGGTGGGATCTGTCCCATCCCTGGCGGCAGGTCGCTCCGAGGATTTTGGATGCGATAGAAAAGGAACTCAGGATACCGGTCTATCCTGATTACAATACCCGATGGCCCTGGGACGACAAGATCAAACAGCACTACCTCTTGGGGATTCACGGGATAAGGACGCCCAGGACCTGGATCTTCTGGCATAGAGAGGATGCCCGTAACTGGATCAGGGAGACGGAATTTCCCAAGATCTTCAAGTTGGCCGTGGGAGCCAGTTCGAGGAACGTGGTTCTTGTCAACGACAGGCGGGAGGCCTCTCGGCTGGTGGACAGGATGTTTTCGAGGGGCATATCGACCGCCGAGAGGCTCGATGAAGTAAAATCGGGGCGCATCCTCAGGCCCTTTGCCCGAAACGTCAGGGGCAGGCTCTTTGCCAGACACAGATACGAGGAGAGCAGGCGGAAGGCCATCATTGAGAAAAACTACGCTTACTTCCAGGAGTTTGTACCTGGAAATCCCTGGGATACGAGGGTCACGGTGATCGGAGATAGTGCCTTCGGGTTTAGGAGAATAAACAGACCAGGGGATTTTCGTGCTTCAGGGAGCGGCAGGATCGATTTCGACAGAACCAGAGTCGACCTGAGGATGGTGGAACATGCCTTCTCAATCAGCGAGAAGTTGAAGGTGGACTGCATGGCCTATGATTTTCTTAAGGACAAGAAAGGGGAGATTCTCCTTCTGGAGATGTGTTGGACCTTTGCGGACTCCGCTGTTCAGAAATGCCCGGGGCACTGGGACAGAAGCCTGGCCTGGCATCCGGGAAGCGCCTGGGCAGAGGAATTTCAGATCAAAGAGTTTCTGGCCAGGATAAGGTCGGGTTGCAGACCCGGGCCTCCTGGTCCACACACGTCAGGACAGGTGGAGCCTGGCAAGCCTATGGAAAAAAGAAATGGCATCGAGGCTTAACCTCGGTTGCGGGCTCGATATCCGGAAGGGTTTCATAAATGTCGACCGGTGTGTACTGGAAGGGGTAGACCTGGTGTGTGACCTGAACACGTTTCCCTATCCGTTCAGAGACGACACCTTTGACGAAATACGGGCCTATTCGATCATCGAGCACCTTCACGATACAATCGGAGTGGTGAACGAGTTGCACCGGATATTGAAGGACCGAGGTGTGCTCAGGATCCTGGTCCCGTACTGGAACAGCAGAAGCGCCTTTGGAGACGTGACGCACGTAAGGTATTTCGATTTTGAGAGTTTCGACTTTCTGGACGACAGGAAACCATCTGCAAGAAATAGAGGCTATTACTGCAGGGCTAGGTTCAGAATCGAGCAGATGGACTATCTCGTAAACCTCGGTTTTCTCGGCAGGGGCAAGACCCTCTATTTCCGCGGGTCCTTTTTCAGCGGTATTGTGAAGGAGTGCCTCAAGTATATTCCCAATACGATCCAAGGACTGTTTTTTGAGCTCCGATGCTTGAAATCAGGCAGCCTGCCCTAGCCTATGGATACCCGGAAGACCACGGAATTTACCAAACAGTGAGAAGAGGTAGTTTTGCCTTTGTCATCCACGGATTTCTGAAGGACCCTCGGGGAGGCCCCACCGTGGGCCCCCATGTCCAGACCTACCTCCTTGCAAGAGAGCTTCTGTCCAGAGGCTGGTCAGTCTCATACATCTCGCTGGGTGCTGACCGGGCATCGATCGAATACCGGTGTATCGACGGCATTGGTGTTCACTTCATCCCGAAGAAGTTTCGCCTGCTCCCGGCGAACAGCCTGTGGGAGGGGCTGGAAGTCCAAAAGATCTTGAGAAAGATCACACCTGATGTGGTCTACACTCGGGGGCGTTCGCTCCTGCCCTGGGCGGTTTCGAGATACGGGAGAGGAAACGGGGCCTTGAGCATCTGGAATGCTGCTAAGGACAGGGATTTCAACCGCTACGAATACCCCAGGACCAAGAGCCGTCACGGCGGACCGGTTCAAAGGTGGGCGAAATATCTCCTTTTTTCCTTCACCCATGTTCTTCTCTTCGAGCGGGGAGTCCGATCGACCGGCCTCTGTATATGCCAGAACAGGCTTCAGGAAGAGGTATTTCTCAAATCGTATTCGGGCAGAAAAGCAGAGCTTCTCGGTTCGATCGCGGACATACCGCAGGGCATCGCCCGGAAGGACGAAACTCCCAGGGTTCTCTGGGTGTCCGGCATCAAGGAAGAGAAACAGCCGGAAATGTTCGTAAGGCTCGCAGAAAAGTGCAGGGACGCGGAGATCCGATTCGACTGCATCGGAGACCCTCTGGACAGGAGGCTCGTGGCAGGGCTTGAGAACTGTTCCAGGATCCATGGTAACTTCCACTATCACGGGCATATCGATTACTTCGAGATCGAGAGGTTCTTTCAGAAGGCCCATGTCTTTGTAAACACATCGGTAAGCGAGGGGTTTCCCAATACCTATCTTCAGGCCTGGGCAAACGAGACCCCCGTCATCTCTCTCCAAGCCGATCCAAACCGCCTTCTCTCCGAGAGAAAGCTTGGAGTCCTTGCCGGATCTTTCGAAAGGCTCTGCCGGTCGGTATGTGAATTGCTGAAAGATCCCGAGAAGCGTAGAGAGATCGGGACGCGAGCTCGAGAGTATGTCGTTAGCCACCACTCCCCTGATCTCATCGTCGACCAACTGGAAGAGCATATAGCGTCTGCTCGGCGAGGGCGGGGCCCTACTCTGTGGTCCGACCGATAGGAGGGGGTTTTATGGCAGGTAATATGATGCGTGCTCTAAAGCGCTCAGTCCGCCTCTTTGTTTACCTGTTGTTCCGAGCAAGCCCCCTCAGCAGAGAGGAAATGAGGAGGATATGGGGGCAGACCAAGGCCTGCTGCGTCCTGTCTGCTTCCGGATTCGGGGATTCCCTGATGGCAACACCCCTTGTCGAGGGGATAAAGCGGTGCAACCCCGACATCCGCCTCGTGGTTGCGAGCACGGACGTCTTCTCCGAGGTATTCGAAGGCAATCCCCACGTCGACGCCCTTCTCACATACAGTCTGAGACCGTGGGATCTCATCTCCCTTGCGAGGCTCGTTTGGAGGCTGCGAAGAGAAAGAATCGATGTCTTCCTCGCGGCTCAGCCGGCCAACACCATACGCCACTCTCTGGTAGCAGCCCTTTCAGGTGCCAAGGTACGGTTGAAGCATACTTACGACTACGGATCCGCTTTTGAACGGGACTTCTCCTTTGTATACCACGTCAGGCTCTCGAACAGCATGAAGAGACACAGGGTGGAGCTGAACCTCGATTTGCTTCGATTCTTGGGCGAAGAGATCCCGGAGGGGAGCATTTCGCCCTACCTGAAGGTGGGAAGGGAAGCCCGAGAGAAGGTGGAAGGTTGGCTCCTCTCTGTGAACGGCGGCCAGGAGGCCCGAGACCTCGTGGCCCTACATCCAGGGGGAGTGCGGCAAAACAAGCGTTGGGCCGCACAGGGGTTCTCGGAGGTGGGCAGGGCCATGGTGAACTGGGGATTCTCCCTGTGCCTTGTGGGGGGAAGGGAGGAACGGAACCTCTGCCGGTCCATTGCCGAGGAGATCGGTGCAGAGGGAGTGCTGGACGCCGCCGGTCTGTTCTCACTCGAGGAGACAGCCGCCCTGCTGAAGAAATGCCGCTGTCTCGTCTCGAACGACACTGGAATCATGCACCTTGCAGCGGCTGTGGAGACACCGGTGGTGGCCCTCTTCGGGCCGACCGACTTCCGCCACATCGGACCCTTCTCGATGCAAAGGTGGGTCCTCCAGGGATCCAGGGACATGAAGGACATCAGCCCCATCGACGTGCTCGAGGCGGTCTCCGCGGCGGCAGGCATGGCAGTTCCCGGGAGATCCGCCCCAGGACAGAATTCTTCCAGGCACCGCATATCTCACGACTCCTGGTGAGATGGTGCAGAGGATAGGGGGTACAGGTCTTCAAGTCGTGCGTCATATGGAGGTAGTGATCGTAACAGGGCATTTCATGCCGGAGGTAGGCTACCAGGAGGTCTATCTTGCCAGAGCCTTCAGCAGGCTCGGCCACACGGTCCACGTGATAGCCTCGGACAGGCCTTCACCTTCGGCAAGAGGTGTGATGACCTCGAGTTACCGGAGAGGATTTCAAAGAGACGATAGACATGGATACACGATCCTGAGGTTGCCGGCCACAGTCTCGGCCGGGTCTCTGGTTCTATCACCGGGTCTCAGGAGTGCACTGGCCGAGATCTCCCCGGATCTGGTGGTGGTAATCGGTGTCGGGAAACTCTTCCCCCTTCCGGTCCTTACCGGTCCCGAAAAGAGAAGGCACAGACTGATCGCCCTCTTCGGCGACAATTCTGATTTCTCAAACTTCAACAAGCCGAAGGCGAGGTTGCTGCGATATCTCGTCAAGAACAGGGCCTACCGCCTGGCCGTACGGTCTTGCGACAGGCTCTATCTCTATACACCCGAGACCGAGTCCCTGCTTCTATCCTCTCTTCCCGACAGCCTGAGGGCAAGCTTCCTCGAAAAACGAGTGGCTTCAACCCTGGGCTACGATCCAGAAGAGTTCTACTTTGACGGCAAAGAGCGCCGGAGAGTCCGTGACAAACTGAAGATCACCGAAGAGGAAGTCGTCTTTATCACATCGACCCGTATCACCCCTGAAAAGCGTATCGATGAGGTCGTGCCTCTTGTTTCAAGAATGCGCAAGGAAGGCAAGAAGGTCAGGTACATCATAATCGGCTGCCTGGCCGACCCTTGCGGGAGGCGTTTGAAGTCCCTTCTGGAAAAGCAACCCGATCCAGGCATATTTCTCGCCTACCCCTTTTTGGATCATGGAAGGGTAAGGGAGTTCTGTTGTGCCTCGGATCTGGGGGTGTGGACAAGACCTTCTATCTCTATCCAGGAAGCCATGGGCACGGGGTTGCCCGTGGTTCTCGCACGGAGGCCCGGCCTCATGCATCTGGTGCAACAGGGGGCAAACGGCTGGTATTTTGAGATGGAGTCTCCATCCCCTATTCTGGAAAAAGCGTACTCCGAAGTGGCCGAAAGGGATCAAGAGGCCCGCCTGGCGTGGAGGAGACAGCTTGCTGCAAGGAACAGGCATAATCTCTCCTACCACAGGATCGCGGAGAGCATGCTTGTATGGAGTTGACGCGCCGTAGCGCTTTCACGGCCTCCCCCGGTGTGGCCTCGCGAGAAGGAGAGGTTGAAGCCTTCAGTGGCGGACGATCCAGCAGGGCCACCTGAGAGGCCGGTCCGGTCGCAATGAGAATAGAGAATGCCATAGTTCTTCTTTTCCTTTCAAAACCGCTGATAGATCTCTCTTGGAACAAACCCCTCCTGGCGATCGCGGGAAAAAACATATCCTTCCTGCATTTGACCGGTGCCGGCATTTTTGTTTACTTCGGACTCTACATTCTGAGACTCCGGGGCAGGGCCCCCCTTACCAGGTGGATGTTGCTGTTTCTCGGCTTGAATCTGTGTTCCTTTCTCTACGCCTATTTGCAGGGAATCACGTCGGATGTTGTCCGCTTCGCCGATTTGGTGCTGCGCATGGCAGACTCCTTTCTCATCTACCATGTCACCTTCCTGTCTCGAAGAATCCACCAGAGGGGATCGTATTTCCGCCTTTTCTGGGCCGTCTTCTGGGGAACGGCCGTGGCAGCGGCAATAAATGCGGCAATGATCCTTATGAAGCTTTCCGGGCTGCATGCTTCCCAGGGGGTTCTCCGGATGAGCGGCTTGTATCACGATCCAGGGGTGCTTTCCAACCTGGCTCTCTATAACCTGATCTTTGCATCGATACTGTTTCAGACAAGGATAAGGAACGAGGGGCTCAAGCTCATACTGGCCGCCATGATGTGCATCGACCTTTATCTCATATATTCCGGACTGTCTCGTACGGTAATCGTGCAGCTCTTTTTCTACGGTACCATCTACCTGGTGTTTATCACCAGGGGTGTGAAAAGACTGGGGATTTTCTGTTTCGCCTCTCTTGTGGGCTTGGGCATCGTACTGTCCGGTGTGGATTTCGGTCGGTTTGAAAAGAGGTTCCAGACCGAACTCGCACTGATTCGGGCCAGAACCGGGGGAGACGCGTCATATGAAGAGGAGTATCCTCTCGGTTTGTACGAGCATCTCGGCACGAACCGATTCAAGATGTGGATATTCTCCCTGCGGGAGATACGTGGCAGGGACACCTTTGAGCTCTTCTTCGGGAACTTCAAGTCCACACCGGCTCATTGCGACTATATCGACGTTCTGAGCAGGAACGGAGTCGTGGGCCTGGCCGTCTATTTGTATATCCTTCTTTCCCTCTGGGGGAAGAGCCTTCACCTCTTTCTCCGGACGAGGGAGAGAAGCCGGGAGGATAGGATCATCCACGGCCTGGGATTTGCCTTCATCTCCCTGTATATCCTCTACGGATTTCCCTTCCGTCCCCTCGCGTATACCACGACGGCATGGTACATGTGGGCGGGTCTCGGTCTGTCTCTTGGGAAGGAGTACTGGGTGGAAAGGGAGCGGTCTGCCGGAAATGAATACGGTTAGGGACTACTTCGATAGTCTGGCTCCTGGCTGGAACGGTCGATACCAAAGGAGGAGGGACTACCGCAACAGGGCGGCCGTCTTCGCAATGGAGATAGAAAGGGAGCGGGGGGCAGGGAATGTTGAGACCATACTCGAGATAGGATGCGGGGCTTGCGGGGTGCTGGGACCCGAGAACGATGACGGCATAAGTTACTTTGGGTGTGACCTCTCTTTCCGTATGCTCCGGCTCAATCCACGGCGTGGAAAGATCTTCCAGGCAGATCTTCTGAAAATGCCCGTCAAGGGGAGATTCGACATGGTCGTCATGTCGAGCGTGCTCGAGTGGATGGGGGATCCGCTGGAATCGCCGGGGATTCTATCCGGACTGCTCCGGCCGGGGGGGATCCTCTTGGTGAGCTATCCGAACACCCGGGGTCTTTTCCGGATCGTTGAGAGGCGGGTGGTCCGGCCCCTGAGACGGGCCCTGAAAGGGAGCCACTACACGGACCTTCAGAAGGTGAAAGACTACGGGAACCTGAAACGGGCCTTCCAGAAACACGGGTTTCGGCTGAAGAGGGCGGTTTTTTTCGGGAAAAAGTTGGCTGTCCAAGGTCGATATTCCTCATCCATGGAACTCGACGTCTACCAGTATCGAAGAGGTGGTGAATGAAGATCGCCCTTGAACGACTGGGGGACGGAAAGATCGAGACCTTCGATCTTCCCGCACCTGCCTGGGGGGATCACGAGGTCCTGGTTCAGACACACTGGTCCGTGATCAGTTCGGGTACCGAACTCTCCAGGCTTCTGGCAGCCCGATCCGGCCTTGTCGGAAAGGCCCTCCAAAGGCCGGCAGAGTTCAAGAAGGTGGCAGAGAGTCTGAGGCGCAAGGGGTTTGTCACGACCTGTAGAAAGGTCTCCAATAGGCTGAAGGCCTTCTATCCGATGGGGTATAGCTCCGCAGGTATCGTAGTTGCCCGGGGACGGGGGGTTGACCACCTCTCCGTGGGTGATCGTGTCGCCATGGCGGGCAGTGGTTTTGCTGTTCATGGTGAGTATGCAGCCGTGCCCAAGAGGATCTGCGTGAGGATCCCGGAAGGAGTGAGTACCCGTTCGGCCGCCTTCGCTACCCTTGGCAGCATCGCCCTCCAGGGGATCCGCCGGCTGAATCCCCAGCTGGGGGAGAGGATCCTCGTCCTCGGGCTGGGGCTTATTGGCCAGTTGACGGTCCAGCTCCTCCTTGCCAACGGCATAGAGGTCGTAGGGCTCGACCTCTTCAGGGAGCGGACCTCTCTCGCGGCCGAAGGAGGATGCCGGCACGTCTTGCTCGTCTCGGATCCGAACCTGCAACAGCGGGTGAAGGATCTGACGGAAGGGTTCGGGGTCGACGGGGTGATAGTCACAGCGAGGGCTAGATCGAACGATCCCATCAACCTGGCGGGGAGGTTGGTACGGAAAAGGGGGAAGATAGTCGTTGTGGGTGAAGTGGGGCACGGCTTCGACCGGGCTGTCTTCTACGAGAAGGAACTCTCGATCCTCATGTCGTGCTCCTATGGAGCGGGCCGCTACGATCCCGTTTACGAACGCCAGGGCATCGACTATCCTCGGGCTTACGTGGACTGGACCGTGGAAAGAAACATGAAGACCTTTCTCTGGTTGCTCTCCACGGGTCGGATAAGAGTCGGCCATATGATCAGCAGGGTTTTCTCCATCGACGAGGCACAAGGGGCGTACGATCTGCTCCTCGAAAAAAGGCCCGACACCCTTGCACTGCTCTTCGGATACCGGGAGGAGGGGATGAGAGATCTCAAGGCCCTCCGCGTCGTGGAGGCAGGGCCGGAGCAGGCGGTAAGGAGGCGCGGCCCCCATATCGGCCTCATCGGTTTTGGCAACTACGCGAAGTCTCACATAGTTCCCAATATGAGCCGGAATCTGAGAATCACGGCCCTGGCTGCCCGGAGTCCTTCTTCCCTGAGGTTCAGGAAGAGGGGCGCCCTGGCTGACTGCCGGGTGGTGACAACGGATCCGCAGGTGATTCTCGAAAACGAAGAGATCCGCACGATCGTTGTGGCGACCCGCCACAGCACGCATTCTCTATTCCTCCTTGAAGGGCTCGAGAGAGGAAAGAACGTGTACGTAGAGAAGCCCATGGTGGCAAAAGAGGAGGAGCTCACCCTATTGGCCGGTATGTTGAGGACCCACGGGGGCAACGTCTGTGTCGGGTTCAACAGGAGATACTCACCGGCGGTCAGAAAGCTGCAGGAGAGGATACACGGATCACCTCTTGAATCCAGGTATACCGTCGCGGCCGATCCTTTTCCCGAGGATTACTGGGCGCTGGAAGAAGGGGAAGGGGGAATCATCGTAGGCGAGATCATCCATTTTGTCGACATCCTCTGTGTGCTTCACGGCTCCAGGGTAGCGAGGGTCTTTGCCACATCGAACCTCAAGGCTGTGAACCGGGGTTCGATCCACATAACCCTCTCTTTCGAGAACGGCTCAACCGGGGTGATCTCGTACGTCATGGGATCGTCGGCGAGATCCTCAAAGGAAGAAGTCGAGTTGGTCTATCCTGACGACCGTGTTCTCATTCATGGGTTTAGAAGAGTCATCTCTTCCCGTTATGGGAGCATCTACAGATCCCTCTCGCCTGACATGGGAAGAAAGAGGCTTTTCGGCCATATTCTGGAGGTCTTTTCCAGTGGGGTCAAGGTGCAGGAGGCAGAAGGGCTGTTGAACTCACACGCGGCGGTATTCGCGGCCAGGAGGAGTATTCAGAGCGGCAATGCGGAGCAAGTGGAATACGCCTGATACAAGACCCATCTTTGTCGTCGGGGCGGGAAGATCGGGAACGAAGTTTCTCATGAATATCCTCAACAACAGCCCGTATATCCACATAGCACCCGAGATACACTATTTCAGCTCCCTCGTCCATGAAGGGTTCCTGAAGAATCTCCGCAGGAGGGTGAAGAGGGCCGGGAAGTTCACCCTCGATGAGCTGGTCTGCTGCCTCCAGGGGACCGGGCATTTTGGGACCTACTGGCGGCGGGGCATCCAGTTCCCGGCACGAGAGATAGCGGAATGGTTCGGCCAGGTGGAAATAAACGAGAGGAGTATCCACCGGTTCATCATTGAAAAGGACTATATGGAGAACGGGGGAGACAAGGAAAGGGTCAAATACATGGGGGAGAAAACCCCCTCGAATGTCTTTCATCTCAAGAGACTTTTCAGGTGGTACCCGGAGGCGACCGTGCTGTTTATCTACAGGAACCCCGTCGATGTCCTGAGATCCGAGGTCAACAAAGCCTGCAAACCCGACTATCCATTGCCAAAGGGGAGCCTTCTCTATCCTTACGGCCTGGCCGTCTACGTGTTCTGCGAGTGGCTTGCGGGCGCGATCATCGCCGTCTACTATCGCCTGAAAAGGGGAGACAGTCTCCTCATCGTCTCCTACGAGCAACTCTGTTGCCGTACGAGAGAGATCACCAGGAGGATCTGCGGCAAAATCGGGGTCCCATACGCCCGGGGGCTTTGCAAGGTAGAGCGGATCGACTCCAGTTACTCCCGGGGAACCGGCCGGCCCCACTGGCATCCGCCTGGATGGATCTCTCTGTTCTACCGAATCTCCCTGGCCATCCCCATCAGGATACTGGATGGCCTTTCTCTCGGTCCCCAGTAGGGGGTTCTTCGATCATACGAGAGACCGTTCACATCTCGGGCCTCCTTTCCCCGCCGGTGGGACGGTGAAGTCAAAGGCCAAGATACTCGTTCTAGGCCCGATCCCTCCGCCCTACATGGGGCCGAGTGTCGCCACGGAGATCATTCTCAATTCGGGGTTGAAGGAGGAGTTTGAGCTGATCCATCTCGATACGTCGGATCACAGGGATTTGAGAAGACTCGGCGCCGTCGATTTCCAGAATGTCTCGCTCGCCCTCAGGCATTACCTAGCCCTTTTCTGGAGGGTTCTCACAAAAGAGCCGGACATTGTCTACATGCCTTTGAGCCAGACCACGGTGGGCTATCTGCGCGATGCGGGATTCATCCTGGTATCGAAGGTTTTGGGCAGAAGAGTCGTCTGCCATCTGCGCGGAGGGAACTTCAGGAACTGGTTCGATTCGGCCCGGCCTCTGACCCGGTGGTTCGTCCGTACCGTTCACTCCCTTGTGGATGGACAGATCGTGCTCTGTGAGAGACACAGGAGTCTGTTCTTCAGGATCATGCCTCCAGAGAGGGTTTTTGCAGTCAGTAACGGCAGGGATTTTGAGGTAGGGTTTCGCCGGGTGAATCACCGGAAGAAGGTGCGGATTCTCCACCTGGCCAATAGGATGAAGACAAAGGGGGTCTTGGATACCCTCAGAGCCGTTCCCTCGGTCCACTCAAGCCATAGCCACGCGGAATTCGTTTTTTCCGGGCATTGGGTCGAGGAGAGCACAAGAGCCGAGTTCGAGGCTTTTCTCAAAGAATCTCCACATCTCCCGGTGGTGGTGACGGGGCCCGTTTCGGGAAGGGGGAAACACCGGCTTCTTGCCTCATCCGATATCTTTGTCTTCCCGACCTACTACCCCCCGGAAGGACACCCCTGGGTTCTTGTAGAGGCCATGGCCTATGGGTTGCCCATCGTGAGTACCGACCATGGTTGTATCCGGGAGTGCGTAATCGACGGGTTCAACGGCTTCCTCGTGGAGAAGCAGAACCCCCGGGAGATTGCGGAAAGGCTCAATCTCCTGGTGGCCGATGCCTCTTTGCGCCGGAGGATGGCCGAGAACTCACGGAGACACTACGAAAGCCACTTCACTGAAAGACACCTAGTGGAGGGGCTGGCTGCCTGCTTCAAGGCCGTATGCCGGATGTAGGGGATCTACGCTTGAATCCAGCGGACATAAGCACCTCCCTCCACCGCTTGAGGAAGTACGTAGAAGGAGAAAAATTCAGGGGTTACGATCCCTTTGATGCCCTGACAAGCCCCATGCTGAGGGCCCTGTCCCTCTCCAGAAAATACATCCGAATAGCCATGATCCAGGGGATGAGGAGGTTGCCGGCCAACATAAGACCTTTTCTCTCTATACAGAAAGGGCTCAACCCGAAGGGGATCGGACTTTTCCTCTGGGGCTATGCAAAGCTCTATCGGGTTGAAAGAAAGGTGGAGTACCTGGAAACCATGGAGTCGCTCCTGAATCTGCTGCGGAGGCTGAGAAGCAGGGGATATTCCGGCAATTGCTGGGGTTACAACTTCGACTGGCAGTCCAGGGCGTTCTATATCGCCCGCCATACTCCTACCCTGGTGAACTCCTCCTTCATCGGCCATGCACTGATCGATGCCTACCGGTATGCCCGCCAAGAAAAGGCACTGGAGATGGCGGTCTCCATAAAGGAGTTCATTCTCAAGGACCTGAACAGAAGGGAAGAGGACGGCACCATATGCTTCAGCTATACGCCGGTAGACAACACGGCCGTTCACAACGCAAACCTCCTGGGCGCCTCTCTGCTGATCAGGCTCTATGGATACACGGGAGAAGAGCGGCTGAAGGAAGCCGCTCTCGCGAGTCTCGAATACAGTATAAAGCACCAGAGAGACGACGGTTCCTGGTACTACGCCGAGTCGAAATCTCAGAGGTGGATAGATTCGTTTCACACCGGTTTCAACCTCATGTGCATTCTCTATTTCCTCGAGCAGGGCTTTGGAGACGTCCATCGGCACTCATTCGAAAGGGGAGTGAGCTTTTACTCTGAGAACTTCTTTCTTGAGGACGGCAGGGCGAAGTACTATCACGACAGGCTCTATCCCATCGACATCCATTCCCTGGCACAGGCGGTCGTCTTCTTTTCAAGGATGGGAGAGGGGTACAGAGAGCTGACAGAGAAGATAACCAGGTGGATGATCCTTCATATGCAGGACGGCCGTGGATTCTTCTACTTCCAGAGGAGGAGGCTCTACACGGTCAGGATTCCCTACATCCGTTGGGCCCAGGCATGGGCGTTCCATGCACTTACCGAGTACCTCCTGAATCAAGCATCGGGCTAGAGCCGTGAAAGCAAATCAGAGGGTAAGGATCCTCGGGGTTCCCGTCGACACGGTCGGCGTGCAGGACTGCCTGGAGCTGGTCCGCAGGTGCTTGGAGAGTGACGGGACAGGGAACCATATTCTGGCGGTGAATCCGGAGAAGATAATGGCGGTTCGAGGGGATCCCCTGTTGAGAGAGTTCTTCGAGAGTGCGGCCCTGTTGATTCCGGACGGTGTCGGGGTCGTCCTTGCACTCCGGTGGCTCTACGGTATCAGAGTCGGCCGTGTAGCAGGAGCCGATCTGATGAAACGGATCTGTGCAGAGGCGGCGGGAAACGGGCACAGCATCTATGTCTATGGAGGACATGAAGAGGTGAACCGAAAGGCGGTTGAAAGCCTGAGGAGGCTGTACCCCGCGATCCGGGTGGCCGGGCGTTGTAACGGGTACGTGGGCAGGGAGGGAAGGGACGATCTCATAGCCGCGATCAACCGGTCCAAAGCGGATATTCTCTTCGTTGGTCTGGGAAGCCCCAAGCAGGAGCAGTGGATCGAGAGGTACCTCCCAGAGTTGAAGGTCAAGGTCTGCCAGGGGGTGGGCGGCAGCCTGGACGTTCTGGCGGGAAACAAGGCGAGAGCGCCCTACTGGGTCCAGAGAATAGGTCTTGAGTGGCTGTACAGGCTCTTGAGAGAGCCGGGAAGGATCAGGCGCCAGATCGCCTGTCCCCTTTTTGTTTCAAAGGTTGTGGCCGAGAAACTCCAACAGGTGCGACCCGGCCATGAGGCGATTGGGAGGCCGGATGGGATAGAATGACGACCGTCATTGCCATATTCCTTTTGTCCCTGGCCTTATCCCTGGTCCTGACCCCTGTCGGAGAGAGGGCGGCCAGGAGGCTGGGCCTCATGGACCTCCCCTCTGAGAGAAAGATCCACACCCGTGCGGTTCCGAGGACCGGGGGGGCGGCCATCTACCTGGCCTTCTTCATCTCTCTTTGGTTTGCGTGGCTCTGTTCGGAGCTCTCCTGGGTCCACCCCACCAGTGTCCTGAGTCTTCTCGTTCCGGACAGGCCGGTCGTGGCCATCGCCATCGGGGCTTCCATGGCCTTCGGTTTGGGTCTGTGGGATGATGTGCGCCCTCTCAGGTACAGGGTGAAGTTTGCGGTCCAGATACTGGCTGCCCTGAGTGCCTATCTCGGGGGGGTCCGGATAACCGGCCTCGCCCTGCCCGGTATGCCTCCCTTTTCCCTGGGATGGATTTCCCTGCCTCTGACGGTCTTCTGGTTTCTGCTGGTGATCAACGCCATCAACCTCATCGACGGTTTGGACGGTCTGGCCGCAGGGGTGAGCTTCTTTGTATCCATGGTCCTGTTGGTACTCTGCGTTACAGGGGGGAAGCTTCTCGTGGCCATGGGTCTGGCCGCACTTGGAGGAGCCTCCCTGGGATTTCTCCGATACAATTTCAATCCGGCCTCGATCTTTATGGGCGACAGCGGCAGCTACTTCCTGGGATATATGTTGGCGGCCCTCAGTGTGATGGGATCCATCAAGAGCCAGGCCACGGTGACCCTTCTGATTCCCATTATCGCCATGGGTTTCCCTCTTATGGACACCATGATCGCACCGATTCGCCGTTTTGTATTCGGTGGGGCCGTGTTTCAGCCCGACCGGGACCACGTGCATCACCGGCTGCTCAGTCTCGGTTTCACTCAGCGCCGTGCTGTGGTGATCCTTTACGGTATCACCATTTCTATGGGGATGCTCTCGCTCTTGTTGGTCCACGCCCGAGACGATCTGGCCGCGTTGATTCTCCTGGTAGTAGGGGCAGGTGTGATCCTCGGGATTCGAAAACTCGGCTATCTCGAGCATCTGGCCGCTGGCAAACTCATCGGCTGGTTCCGGGATGTGGGCGATGATCTCGGTTTCCAAAGGGATCGGCGTGCCTTCCTGGCTTGGCAGGTGGCGATCTCTCAGTCCTCCAGCGTGGAAGAGGTATGGGACAGGACCGCATCGGCTGCCCGGTTTCTGGAAATGGATTATGTGGAGCTCGATATCTTTGGGCGCCGGGGCATGTCTCCAAAGGACCGGCCCTTCCTGTGGGAGTTCATCGAAGGGAAGCTCGACTCCCATGCCCTCGACTCCAACCGGTCTCTCTACCTCTCCCTCCCCCTGACCCACAAGGGGCGGCGGCTCGGTTTTCTGATCCTTGCAAAGGACCTTATCGCTTCGCCGCTGACTACTTCTACGCTCCGCCGGGTTGAAGACCTGCGGAGAACCGTTCTGGACACCCTGGCCCAGTTGCTCGATGGGGACCTGTCCCAACTGCCCAAGCTGAGCGAGAGCTGCGACTTGAAGTCGAGGCCCGGCCGTCACCTGTTTCCCTGGGAAGGCAGGCCTGAGAAGTCCAAACTCCCTCTTCATTGATTCGCCCTGTCGCAGAAGAAGCGATGTTTCTCAGGGAATCTCAGAGGATGATTGCACTGGCCGTGGCCGGCCAGAAAAGGGCTCTCCAGAGGGTGGCCCACGAGATCGACCCCTCCCTGGTGGGCCGCCATCGCATGGCCCCGGCCCTGGCCATTCAGGCCCACGCTTCCGGGATCTCAGGACCGTCGGTAGACAAGTGGCGTCGCGGGCTGCTTCTGAGTATGGCCCGCTGGTTGTGCCTCCGGGAAGAAATCAAGCGTGTGGGAGAGACCCTCGGCAGGGAGGGTGTCACATGGATCCCTCTGAAAGGGAACGATCTTGCCACCCGTGTCTATGACCATCCCGAAGAGAGACCGGTGAGTGACCTCGACATACTCATCGCCGGGAGCGATTATTTCAAGGCCCGGGCAGCCCTTGAAGCGGAGGGTTGGGCGGGCCTCTATCCGGGCACGCGTTTTGACCGTTTTATCCTGGAGGAGTGGCACCACTGGGTGGCAAGGAACCAGAGAGGCTTTGTCCTCGAACTTCACATCCGTCTATGGAATCTTGTCCCTCCCGGGCTCGAGGCGGAGCTTATCGAAAAAGCCGGCCCGGATCCCACACTCGGTCCAGGGGGCAGAAGGATTCGTCTCTCCCATGCCTTTGTTGTGGCGGGCGTTCAGGCCCAGATCAACCACACTCCCCGCCCGCTTTTGAGCTGGTGGGATCTCGTTCGGATCGCGCAAAGAACCGGAAAAACCCTCGCGCCGGAGGTGGTCGAGCTGGCAAGAAGGTGGGAGATCCAGTTGCCCGTGGCACTTGCCGCTGCTACGGCCGCGGGGCTCTGGCAGAACGATGCGTGCCGGGAGATTGCCAGCGACCTGGCGCACGATATGCGCCTGCCGGAACTGGTGGCGCAAAGGCGCGCCCTGCAGGGGGGGATAGATGCCCTGTCCAGGAGAGACCTTGCACTGGCGCGTCTCCTTTCCTTTCGCGGCAGACGCGGCGGACTGGGAGGACTCCGGAGGATGGTGTGGCCCCACCCGGGCGTCGTGGAGCGAGACACACCCTGGAATTGGCCATGGGCCAAGAGGCGGATCTTCCATACTCTCTGGAAGCTAGGCCTTGCCAAACCCGGCAGGTTCACCCCTCCGGGGGGACAGGTCCCCGCACGGCCCGGCCCTATGGATTGACCGGAGGTGCAGGGACGGGTCTGAAGGATTCCGCGAAGAACAAAGGACCTCCAGGTTGGCCCTGTGGAGATTCGCGAACTCTCCGGCTCTCAGGTGCTTGACAGGTCTTCGGGTCTGGTGGTTTCATGAGGTTCGGGGGTGGCGAGTCTCGGGACGTGCGTTCAGGCTGAATTGCCGGAGTCGCAAGGATTATCAGTCTCTGTTTTCGTGTCGGCGGGGAGTTCTGCCGCCGTTTGTTCCCGTGTTGCAAAAAAACTCTGTTGGAGGGCTTACGATGAACAAAAGATCTAGTCTCGTATTCGCACTGGGCGTCTTTTTGTTGATTGCTGGCTGTGCACAGACAAGGGAGGTTGCCAAGACAAAGACCGCGAAAGGTGCCGCCATCGGGGCGGCGAGCGGTGCGGTCGTGGGAGGGATCATCGGCCATCAATCGGGCCACACCGCCACCGGAGCGGTGATCGGCGGGGTCGCCGGAGGTGTTATCGGCGGGGCCATCGGGCACAGACTCGACAAGCAGGCCAAGGAACTGGAGCAGATACCAAACACCGAGGTTGAGAGAAAGGAAGATCGGTTGGTTGTCACCATGGCTGATGCGGTCCTGTTCGACGTGAATTCGGCTGCCCTTAAGCCCGGGGCCAGGGAGACCCTTACCAGGATGGCGGAAGTGATGATCAGGTACCCTGACACGGATATTCTGGTCAAGGGCCACACGGACAGCAGGGGATCTGAAAAGTACAACCAGGAGCTCTCGGAGAGACGCGCGAAGACCGTGAAGAACTATCTTATCGACAAAGGGGTGTCGGGCAGTAGGGTGACGGCTATCGGGTTTGGGGAAACCATGCCTATAGCGTCGAACGATACTCCTGAGGGCAGGCAAAAAAACAGGAGGGTCGAGATAGAGATCAAGCCCAGACCTGAAGCCGGCTCCTGACAGGCGGCAGGCAAGGAGCGTTGCAGAGAGAGGCCTCTTTTGACGGGCGGATGCCTGGGTGTGCGTTGCTCATTCAAGCTCATGGGCCGGCCAGGCGCTGGAATTGCCGGCCTCCGGCAGTGAGCATGGCCTGGCTTCTCCAGGATTCTGCCGGGGCCTCTTGATTCAGGGGACGGAGAGACAAGGACGCGAGGATGAGAAGATGAGGAAGGACCTTTTCAGTGCTGTCGTGATTGTAGCAGTCTGTACCATGTATTTTGCCCTCTTTTCAGGATGCGGAATCGAGGGTGGAGGCGTTGTCATCGGTTCGCCCGGCCACCCGCCGCCGAAATCGGGGCCTCCACCCTGGGCGCCTGCCCACGGATATCGGGCAAAACACAGATATCGATACTATCCCAAACACTATGTATATTTTGACTTGACCAGGAAGGTCTACTTCTACCTTGACGGGGACAGGTGGAAGGTATCCGTTCACCTGCCGGGCAGAATCGACCTCGCTTACGCGAGTTATGTTACCCTTGAGATGGAAACCGACAAGCCCTATGAACACTTCTCGGAGCACAAGAGGAAGTACCCCCCCGGACAGATGAAGAAAAAGAACAAACACAAAAAGAAGTAGACACCGAGAAGACCCTTCCTTTGAAAGGGGGGGAGAGCTACTTGGGCGGCTCTCCCCCCCTTTTTTGCTAGATATCCGAGGTTAGGAGGTTAGGGGACGCCTATGATTTTATGCTTTGCTTCCTATCAATTTTCATAGTACCATGGGCGCATGCCAAGAAGGACGAGAATAGACGCTGCCGGTGCCGTCCATCACGTCATCATCCGGGGGATTGAGCGGAGAAGGATATTCTATAATGATGCCGATAGGAACAGCTTCACCGAACGGCTGGGCAAGGTAATTTCCGAAACCCGGACTGCATGCCTGGGGTGGGTCCTCATGCCCAATCATGCCCATCTGTTGTTTCGAACGGGTCTGGTGCCCCTCGCGACTGTCATGCGCCGGCTCTTGACCGGGTACGCTGTTTCATTCAATCGCAAACACCTTCGTCACGGGCATTTGTTTCAAAACCGATACAAATCGATTCTGTGCCAGGAGGATCTTTATCTGAGAGAGCTGGTTCGATATATCCATCTAAATCCCCTGCGGGCGGGGTTGGTGTCTGATATGAGAGGCTGGGTGTTGACACTGTCCTGAGTCGCGGCAAGAATCCCCGGACTGTCAAAGCCCGAAGTCTCCTTTGCTACTGGGCCAATCGTGAACTGGGAATGAG
>JAFDHF010000034.1 GCA_019308905.1 Deltaproteobacteria bacterium | reverse complement strand
AGATACAATAGGAATCCACATTCTATCGGCTGTCTTTTTCTGTCCTATGGGTATGGCACTCGGCGGCCGATGGGGGTTTGCTTTTGTGCTTGGCGAGGTAAGAGAGCATACCCCAAGAAAAGGAGGTAACAATGAACCGTATGTGGAATGCTTGCCTTCATTCCCGGACCTTCGTGGTGTGGGCAATGGCCTGTACCATGTGGGTTCTCCTGCCGGGTGTGGTGAATGCGCAGGTTCTCGGTGCCTGCGGGACGCCGTCGGAGCAGTCGGCCGCTGCGGGGCCGGCGGAGAGCGCGGAGGCAACGGTATCCTCGCGGATGCCGCTGCCCGGCGAGCACGCCATCAACTTCGAGTTGCCTGCAGTGGTTGGCGACGAGATAAAGATGGTCAAGTTGTCCGATTTCAATGGTAAGTTGCGCGTGGTCTGCTTCTATCCGGCGGACTTTACCTTTGTCTGACCCACGGAGTTGGCTGCGGTCGCAGCCGCGAAAACGGAACTGAAGGCCTTGGGTGTAGAGGTCATCGCGATCAGTACAGACACTCATTTCTCGCATTGGATGTGGAAGAAGACATCGCCCACGGTGAAGAACGTTTGGTACGTGATGGCCTCCGATCCGAGCGGCAGCGTTTCCCGGGCGTATGGGGTGTGGAACAGGTTTTCGGGTTTGAACCGCAGAGCCCGTTTCATAGTCGACCCTGACGGCGTCGTCCAGGCGGTGGAAGTGCTAGCCGACCCGGTCGGGCGGAACGTTGACGAGCTGATTCGCCAGATCAAGGCGATGCAGGCGGTCAGGGCGAACCCGGGAAAAGCGGCACCCGCCGGATGGAAACCCGGCGATCCCCTCATCGAAACGGGCAAGGAGTTCATCGGGAAGTACTAGGCGGCGCTATTGAGGACAAGTATGCCACCTGACCCAACCAGGTTACTGGAAACAGCGGGAATAACGACCCCGCTTGTCGGATTCTATGATGTGCCCGACCCTAAACCTTTTGAGCCCTTTGCCGAACCCACAGACTGTATCTTTTCCTGTTACAAGAATTGGCTACAGGGGGAAAGCATCTGCATTTCCGAGGGCAATTGCACTTGCCGGGGTGGCGCTTACTGGGTTGGCGGCCATGAATTCACGACCCGCAGGAATCTGGCGAGGGTTCTCAATGAGAGGGAGGGCTTCAAGTCCTCACAAGAGCTGATGGAACAATGGCTCGAAAATCAAGAACCTTACCGGATTGAGAATGAATACGTTGTGATAGGGCCTTTGAGGGATGAGCAATACGACTTTCTGAAGACTGTTACCTTCTTTGTCGACCCTGATCAGCTAAGCCTCTTGCTGCTGGGAACCGAATATAACAATGCCTCCGTAAACATCAATCCAACAATCAGCGCTTTCGGATCGGGCTGCGGGCAGTTGGCGGCGTTGTTCGGGAACTTCAGCCCGGACATTCCCAGGGCGGTTATCGGCGCGACCGATATTGCTATGAGAGAACATCTGCCTCCCCACATTCTCGCCTTCACAGTAAACAAGTTGATGTATAGACAACTCTGCGAACTGGACGAGAACAGTTTTCTCTATAAATCATTCTGGAGAAGGCTCAGAAAAACAAGAAGGGGAGACAGCAATTGAAGAGGGGGCCGGATGGCGGAGGCTCTTGAAATTGGCGCCGGGATTGGGGAGTCACGGGAGGACGACCCATACCGAGAACGAGATGGTTGAAGGATACAACGGCCCACGGAACAAGATGTCCGTGCTTGCTTTCTCAGCTACGATGCACCTGACGTCGGGGAGAATTGAAAGAATGGAGATCTCCAGAGGAGGACTTACCATGAGGAAGTGGATGCTGGTTTGTGTGTTGGTTTCGCTCTTTGTCGCCGTGGTGCACGATCAGGGTGTGGCGGGGAAAAAAGAGGCGCATCCAACCCTTATCCAAGAGCGCGTAATTCCCAAATCCCTTGATTCCGAAGCCAGAGCGGAGAGGGCCGCTCAGAATTGGTTGAAATCTCTGAACTACAACCTGACCCTGGATCGAATGAGAAATCTCAAGACGCTTCGACTACAAATGTACGGCTCGATCAACGGGGTGAGTACTCAGGTGCTTATCAGTAATGCTAACATGGTGCACCTGAAGGTATTGAACAATCTGGAAACACTCGCCCTTCCCACGTGGACAAATGATGCAGGCCTGAGCAATGTGGCAGGTCTCGTTAGGCTGACTACGCTGAACATTCCCAATTCCAGGATAACCGATGCCGGGATGGCCTTCTTGAAGAACCTGAGAGAAATGAAGTCTCTGGTGCTGACTGCGGCAAACATAACCGACAGCGGCATAGAATATCTGGCAGGTCTTTCACGGCTGGAGATACTCAACCTCTCCAATACCAGGCTCACTGACGCCGGCATGGTCCATATTGCGGGTCTGACGAATCTCAGGAAGCTGTTCCTCAACAGGACGGGCATTTCTGATAACAGCGTACCCCATATTCTGAAGTTGAGGAACCTGGAGAGACTCGATATCACGGGAACGCGAATAACCCATTCCGGACGCCGGCAGATCCGAAACGGCATTCCCGGCATAGAGCTCCACTGATCAGGGCTCTACCCCAGGCCTGGACGTGCCTCTGTACGGCAGACCCTACGGGCACGAAATCCACGGTATGGTCCGTTGCGCTCCCTGAGCAAAGAATCCGACCGCTTCCAAGAAAGAGGTCTTGACGATACTCAACCACATGGGGATTTTTTGCGTTGCTTTCATTTGCAATGCACCGGTGGTGGTACTTGATCGGAATACATGGGTAATCCCCTGTGAGATTCGTTTTCCTGTCCGTATTCCGATCGTACTCATTGCGGCTGATCAATGAAGCGACCTCGGCATCGAGGGGTCTGAACGGAATGATCCGCATCTACGCTGTCTTTTGGCTCGTATTGTTGGCAGTCGCCGTCGCCAACGGAATCGTTCGCGAGAAGACCTACGGACATTCCATGTCGGATCTGTGCGCACACCAAGTGTCAACCGTACTGGCAATGATCTTGACAGGTGTCGCAGCGGGCGTCTTCGCCCAGTACTTCCCGATACGATCGGGAACCGTGGCTCTAGTGATAGGCGGAATCTGGGCTGTCCTTACAGCCGGGTTCGAATTCACATTCGGCCGCTACGTTGCGGGGCACTCCTGGGAAAAGCTGCTCCTTGATTACAACATACTGGCCGGACGAATGTGGTCGGTATTTCTGTTGTGGATTCTGATACTCCCGTATATCGTGTTTCGCCTGGGCGGCCGTGCAACCTGAGGAGGCGCTGCACCCGGCGGGAGCTTCGAGGGGACGGCGAACAATACCGTGTCGTCTCCGAGGATGTGTCCGTCCGGCTCAATAACTGGAACAGGGTGAAGTCATCTATCCTGGCGAAGGCAACGATAAGCGGCGTTGCCTTCGCTGCAGCAGTTGCACTCCTTGTATTAGGGCTGATCCAGGTCCTCGGTCAAAAGAGAAACTCTCACTGAGAGGCACCCTTGGAGCCTGCTCTTCCCCCTTGGACCGGACCCTTCAAGGCAGGGAGGAATGCGAGAATACCCTTGGGGACCGGGTTGCCGGCTCTTCGAGAGATTAGGTAAGATAAGGATTAGGCCACGCCTCCCATTCGAGACCGTGGCAGCTCCAAGGAGATCGGCCTTCTCGTTGCGGTGGAGGTCGCGAGCGATACTCGATTCCGAACCCCGCGCAGTGCTTAAGATGCGGAACCGGGCAGGAGACAAGGCCTGGCACCGATGGCCGAAAGGCCCGGAATTCATTTGAGGAGAGATCATGAAACCAAGGAAAATCACCGACAACGTTTACTGGATGGGTTCCCTCGACTGGGACAGACGTCTCTTCGACTCGCTCATACCCCTCCCAGACGGAACAAGCTACAATGCATATCTCGTCGAGGGTAGCGAGAAGACCGCCTTGGTCGACACGGTCGACCCCTCAAGGGCGGGTGAGCTGCTCGGGCAGCTTGAGGGCGTTTCGAAGGTCGATTACCTGGTTTCGCTCCATGCGGAACAGGACCACTCAGGCGCCATCCCCCAAGTGCTCGCCAGGTATCCTGACGCCCGGTTGGTTTGCAGCCCCAAGGCAAAAGGGATGCTCATCGACCTCCTGCGCGTACCCGAGGGATCTTTCGTTACCGTCACCGACGGTGAGACGATCTCTCTCGGGGACAAGACCCTCGAGTTCATACATACGCCCTGGGTACACTGGCCCGAGACGATGGTTGCCTACTTGAGGGAAGACAGAATCCTGTTCAGCTGCGATTTTTTCGGATCTCACATCGCCACGAGTCATCTCCACGTTTCCGACGAAGCGCGGGTCTACGAGGCAGCGAAACGTTACTATGCCGAGATAATGATGCCCTTCCGGAGCACGATCACCAAGAATCTCGACAAAATCGCTCCCTACGACATAGCTCTCATAGCGCCCAGTCACGGGCCGATCTATCCCAGCCCTCCCTTTATCCTAAACGCCTATCGTGACTGGGTCGACGGGCCTCCCCGGAACTCGGTGGTCCTGCCCTACATCTCTATGCACGGCAGTACAGGTCAGATGGTCGACTTCCTTATCTCATCGCTTGTAGAAAACGGTGTCAACGTCGAGAAGTTCGATTTGGCCGTAACAGACATAGGTAAACTCGCGATCGCTCTCGTTGACGCCGGTACCATAGTTATCGGTACTCCAACGGTTCTCGCAGGCCCTCATCCCAACGCGGTCTATGGTGCCTTCCTGGCCAACGCACTGCGCCCCAAGGCCAAGTTCATTTCCATCATCGGCTCCTACGGGTGGGGGGGTAGGACCGTGGAGATACTGGCAGGGATGATTCCTAATCTCAAGGCAGAACTGATCGAACCCGTCCTTGTCAAGGGCCTGCCGTCAGAGGCCGATTTTAGGGCTCTCGAGAATCTGGCTGCGACCATCGCGAAGAAGCACAAAGACCAGGGATTGGCATAGCCCGTCCATGTTTCTCCATTCGGTTTCATACCCCTGGTCTTTGCCGGACGACAGGGTCGCCTTCGACATTGCCGGGCGTCCTCGAAGAAACACCGTTAAGATTCAAAGAGGAGATGCTGCATGGCCAGGAAAATCATCTATGGCAAATACTTGGTCGTTGATCCGGAAAAGGTGATTCCTTCCGGAGCACTGCTTGTTGAAAACGACAAGGTCGCCGATGTTGGAACCTTTGCGGAAATTACCAAGAGGCATACGGCCGACGAGATGATCGGCTCTTCCGAACATCTGGTCACACCCGGTTTTGTCAATGCCCACGGCCATGGCAAGGGAATCACGGATTTTCAACGGGGGGCCATTGACAATACCCTGGAGACCTGGAAATTCCGGACATATCCGGAGATCGATCGTTACTACGATACCCTCTGGACCGCCATCAAGCTAATCGAATCCGGAGTGACAACGACCATGCACAACCACGACCTGGTCAACGCAGACGAGTACTATGATGAGTTCTCAACGACGATCAGGGCTTATCTCGAGAGCGGGCTGCGCCTCGCCTTTGCTCCCACCCTCATCACGCAGAACGTCTTTGTCTACGGCGACAATGAAGCCTTCCTAACATCCCTGCCCAGGCCGACACGGCAATTGTGTGGGCGCATTCTCCGGAGGATCGGCCGCTTCGATCTGAGGGAGTATCTCAAGGCGGTAACGGATCTGAGAAATGCCTATGATTCTCAACGGGTCCGGATTATGCACGGCCCCCTCTCGCCTCAATGGGTGGCAGACGAGGCCCTTGTGGAAGTCAAGAATCACGCGGCGGCCCACGCTATGCGGATTCATATCCATACCCTCCAGACCCAGCTTCAGAAGCTTTACGGGCTGAACAGGTACGGTAAGTCCCTTCTGGAGCATCTTCACGACCTGGCCTTCCTGGGAGAAAACGTTACATGCGGTCATTGCGTCTGGCTCTCGGAAAGGGACATAGCCCTCCTTTCCGAGACAGGGACTTCCGTAACCCATCATCCGAGCTGCAACCTGCGTGTCCGCAACGGGATCGCACCGGTCTTCGCTCTGCTGAGAAAAGGGGTTGTCGTCGGGATCGGCATGGACGATAAGGAACTCGGTGACGATAAGGATTTTATCGAGGAGATGCGAGTGGCCTCCAAACTCCATCGCCTGGCATCCCATCGCCTCGATTCAGAACATCTCCTGCCGGTGGATTGTTTCAGGATGGGCACCCGGTACGGTGCCTCCGTGCTCGGCTTTTCGGACATTACCGGTACCCTGGAGAAGGGAAAACAGGCCGACATAGTGCTTTTGGACCTGAAGAGAATGAGCGAGCCCTTTGTTTACCCCGATCATAGTCCGATCGATCTCCTGATCTACCGGGGGCGTGCCGCCGATGTCGATACGGTATTGGTCGGCGGCGAGATCATCCTCAAGAACCGCAGATTGACCAGGCTGGATCGGGAGGAGGTAATCCGCAAGCTCAGGGAATCTCTTCCGAAGCGATATGCTGAGGAGTTCAGGGAGAACAACAAGCCGTTTGCCGACCTGAAAAGAGCCGTTGCCGGCTATTTCGATCCCTGGTATGAGGATATGGAACGTATCGAGAAGGCTCCGTACTACCTGATGAACAACAGGTACTAGACACTTTTTTGCCGAGTATCGATGGTCCCCTACGATAAGCTCTATATCTACGAGGTCGACGGCCCCATAGACCAGGACGAGGCGGCCTTCCCCCCGGATTACATCGGAGCATGGTGGGAGGGGGATCATAGCTTTCTCTTTTTCTCCCGGGCCAGAGACGAGGCTGTCCAGTCGATTCTCATGGCCCGCCCGGCCCTCCACCTGATCGATCGATTCACCCTCGACTATCTCGACTGGCAGGCAGGAGACGAGATCCGGCCCTTTCGGGTGGGCAAGATCCTCTTTGTCCCTCCCTGGGAAGAGGCGTCCCCGGCTCCGGATGAGATCCCCGTACTCCTCGACCCCTCTGTTGTCTTTGGAACCGGCCTCCACCCCACGACCCGGGATTGTCTGGAGGCCATACGGAGGATCTACGAGCAGGCACGGCCCCGCACCGTGATCGACCTCGGGACAGGCACCGGAATCCTGGCCCTGGCCTGTGCGAAGCTGGGAGCCCAGAGGGTTCTCGCCGTCGATCACAATCCCCTGGCCGTGAAAACGGCGAGGAGAAACGTGGCGCTAAACCGGGAAGAGGCAAGGATCCACGTGACGAGGGGGAAGGCCGAAGACTTCGTCCGCCGGGAGGGAGACCTGATATGCTGCAATCTCCCCCACGGGGTTCTCGACCGCCTGCTCGACACGGGGGATTTCTTCCACAAGGAATGGAGCGTTCTTTCGGGGTTTTTTGTGAGTCAAGGAGATGGAATACTCCGGAGGCTCGGAAAGGAGGGAGTAGATTGGGAGATCATTTCAGGGCACGGTCCATGGCGGACCGTTCTCGGCCGCAGAAGCGCCCCCGCAAGATCGGGGCACTGATTGCTCCCGGCGGATCTCCTGCACTGCTGATACCTTACTGCTCTTTTATGTACCTCTTCTTGTAAGCCTCCTGAATCAGGCTCCTCTGGGTCTGATTCTCCCAGTCCCTTGCAGGTTTGATCTTGAGGATGTTCTCCAGCCTCCCCTGCTTCTTGAGACGCTGGTAGATCTCGTACCAGGCGCAGG
Organism: Deltaproteobacteria bacterium; assembly: GCA_019308905.1. Lineage (NCBI taxonomy): Bacteria > Pseudomonadati > Myxococcota > Myxococcia > Deltaproteobacteria bacterium. The sequence goes on along the minus strand of JAFDHF010000034.1, from coordinate 34,458 downwards.
GGACGTCGTTGTTGACCTCGCACTTGCCGTCAAGTGTCGTCCCGCCGCAGGGCCCGTTGAAGAGCCCCTTGGCACACCTGGTTACCGGACAGATGCCGCCTGTCTCACCGAGCACACACTCCCCGCAGGTCCGGCAGTTCTCCTCAAACCACCCGATGTTTCGGTCCACGCCCACAAAGACCGTGTTGAGACCGGGAAATACGGGTTTTTCCGGATACCGCTCGGCCACGAACTGGACGCCCGCACCGCATGCAAGGGAAAGGACGGCGTCGTACTGCCCGACCATCTCGTCCAATTCTGTGAAAAAGTCTGCGTTGCACTGCCTTTCGATGGTATAGCCGTCTATTTCAACGGAGAGGCCGTCGGTTTTCAACGCCTCCTTCAGGTCTCTGTTGAGGATCTCGACCTCTTTCTGCCCTCCGGCCAGGCAGACAGATGTACACCCGCCGCAACCCACATCGAGGAGTCGCCTGTAACCCTTGATCATCTCCTTGATCTCTTCAAGAGGCTTTCTCTCTCCAACAATCATCTCTCTCCCTCCGCAACGTACGCTCCGATCCTTTCTCCATATCGACAACCGCTGACCCTATCAACCCCGTCGATGGCACTCCCCGCAGAGCCTGGGCCCTGTCCTGGCCCCCTCCGTGTGGGTCTGTCTGTGGCACCCGATGCACTGGCGGTGAAAGGCCTCCCTCAAACCGACCGAGGCTCTCCGATCATGGCAGTGGGAACACAGGATGTCGGCGTTTCCCTCCTCCAGTTCGCTCTCGTCGAGTACGTTCCTGCCCTTCTCATATCGGTGGTGGCAGTCCGTGCAGGAGAGGTCGGCCATGTGGGCTTCATGGGGGAAGACGACCGGGGGGCGCTGCCTTTTCTTGAAGGCTTTGTCATGATCGAGCACGATCTTCTCCGGTTGTCCCTGGAGGATCGATCCGGTGACGACTACAAAAAGACCGACAAGAAACCATACGAACTGCCTCTTCTTCATATCTCCCTTCCCTTCAAGAGCCGCCTTTTTCGCCGTTGACCGGTCAGCCCCAGGCCTGTTTCCCGGCTCAGAGCCAGCTTTCCCTGTGCTCCGGTTCCTCAAAATCCGGGTACACCCCCTGGGATCGGCAGATGGAACGAGCAAAGGCGATCATGCTTGGGATATCGATGCCGATGGGGCAGTAGCAACGGCGGCAGAGAACGCAGTTTCTCCACACGATCCCCTTTATCTCCTCCAGAAATCCCCTGTCGACTCTCCCCCTCTTCTTGTATAGCCTTCCCAGCGAGAAAATCGCCTTGTAGGACGGCATGTACTGGGGATCACCGTGATGGGCCGTGTAGAGAAAACAGCTCTCTGCACAGATACTGCAGTGGGCACAGTGAGAAAGGAGAAGCTTCATCTTCCCCTTTCTGCGATCGAGCATCGCTTTGATCTTCCCGGTTTCTACGGATGCCTTTGTTTGCTCAGCCATTCACTCGCCCCCGGTCTACCCAGATTCTCTTCCCCTACCACGTCCTGCTTCCCTGTCCAAAGCTGTACTCACTACCGATAAGAAAACGGTAGAGGAAGAAGAAGAGCATGTGTCCCAACTTGGTGAAGGGTATCACCACCAGCATCAACTCCCCTGTCAGGATATGAGCGATGACCATGGTCTTGTAGTCGAACCACTGGTGGTAGGCAAAGAAACCTGACAGAAAAGGAGCAACCGTGACAAATAGAATTATATAGTCATAAGCCGTCGTGATCGCCCGCACCCGCCGGAGAAGTATCCGTCTAAGAAGAAAGAAGACTCCACACGCAAGAAAGACGATCGTGAGCACCTCTGTCGTGGATTCGGAAAAGCTCCATATCCCTATGCCCCAGGATTCGTAAAAGAGGATGCTGTGGGCCAGAAGAAAAATCGGGGTCACGAAGAGGCAGACATGGAAGACAGAGGTGACAACGGTCATGACCGGGTGGGTCCCTATGATGGTGAACCTGAGAGAGCGAAGCCAGTTTCTCGAGGGCCCGGCCGACTCTCCTCCCCGTCTCTGCATACCTGCAGGGAGAAAAACCCGATCCCTCTTTCTGGTGAGGCTGAAGAATCGAAGGGCCTGAAAGACCAGCCCTCCGAAGAAAACCGCAAAAGCCACCCACACCAGCGGTCCACGAACAAAATCGTACATCGATGCCCCCTTGTTCTCTGATCTCGCTGCCTGCCGCACCTCAGCGGGAAAGAAGCCCCTTCCCCAGGCCCAACCAGACCAGGCCCTTCCTACACCTGGGGCCTGGGCAACACCTTGGCCCGCTCGGCGATCTCCGGTACCCTATGCTCCCACTCAATCGCCATGAGGTGCACACCGGCCACTCCCTTCATATCCTTGAACTGCTCTATCTGTTCGCAGGCGATCTTGATACCCTCTTCTGCGGCCTTCTTCTTCTCCACCCCTTGAAGGCGTTTTATGTATTCGTCGGGCACGTCCAGACCGGGAACGCTTGTTTTCATGTATTTTGCCATACCTACACTCTTGAGCGGGGTGACGCCGGCCAGGATATAGACCTTTTCCGTCAATCCCATGTCGTTTGCCTGGCGAATCCACTCCCTGAACTTGTCCATGTTGTAGATGCACTGGGTCTGAATGAAGTCTGCACCCGCCGCGATTTTCTTGGCCAGACGGTGCACGCGCCACTCGAAGGGCTCACCGAAAGGGTTGGCCGCAGCCCCGATAAATACCTTTGGAGGAACGTCGATCTCGACACCGTTCAGGAACTTGCCCTCGTCCCGCATGGTCTTCACCATGCTGATCAACTGGATGGAGTCGATGTCGAATACGCCCTTCGACTTCGGATGGTCTCCGAACTGCTGGTGGTCGCCGGTGAGACAGAGCATGTTCCTGATGCCAAGGGCGTAGGCCCCGAGAATGTCGGCCTGCATGGCCAGGCGGTTCCTGTCCCGGCAGGTCATCTGGAAATTCGGTTCGAGGCCCTCCTCGAGCACGATCAGCGATGTCGCCCAGCTCGACAACCGGACCACGGCGGTCTGGTTGTCGGTTATGTTCACGGCATCGACCATTCCCTTCAAATGGCCTGCCTTCTTTCTCACGGCTTCAACATTGGCTCCACGGGGCGGTCCGAGTTCACCCGTAAAGGCAAAATGCCCGGCTTCCAATACCTTTTCGAGATGACTCTCTGATTTCATCTGTATTGCCCTTTCCTCATGGAAATTAACGCGCCAGCCCCCTGAACTTGCTATCCCTCTTTCAGGGGGCCTATCGATGGTCGGAGAATCCCAGTTGTTCTTCTGTCTGGGGCGAGTAGGTCAGCAGTAAATTAACTCATTTCAAGGGCTAATTCAAGTATATTTTTTCACAAGCCCCGGCCGATCTTTGTGACCCTTGACAGGATCGGCGGTTTACCGGTAACCTTTCAAAGGTCGCTTTCCCAATGGGAAGAGAAATGCAGGTGGATCGACAGAGAGAATACCTCCTCCGGGCTCTCTACGCTTTCAAACATAACGTCGTGGTCGTCTCGCCCGACTGTGAAATCCTTGCAACCACAAGGGAGGCTGCTCGGGAAGGGGGATCCCGGGTTCTCGGCAAACGCTGCCACCAGGTCTACAACGGTCTCTCCTGTCCCTGTGAGAACTGTCCCGCAATGGAGACCATGAGGACCGGTAAGCCCGTCCTAAGAGAAGGCCAGCACTGTCCCCAGGAGGAGGTTATCTCGTGTCTTTACGCCTACCCCATCTTCTCGGGAAAGACGGTCGAGGCTGTCGCGGTCCTGGATTTCGACCTCCCCATCCTGGGTAAGCTCGAGGAGAGCCTCCACCGGTCCAGCGCCTTCTTGCGGAACCTGATCCTGAGCTCCGTTGACGGTGTCATCGCATCAGACAAGACCGGGAGAATCCTCATCTTCAACGACGCCGCCTCAGAGATCCTGGGCTACACCATAGAGGAGGCCCTCCACCGCCTCAACATCCGGGATATCTATCCCGGCGACGGCGCACGAGACGTAATGCAGAAGCTTCGCAGCGAAGATTATGGGGGCAGGGGAAAGCTCAAATCCTATCAGGTCGATCTTCTGAGAAAAGACGGCGAGGCGATCCCAATCAGCCTCAACGCGGCCATCGTGTGCGAAGGGGACCGGGAGGTAGCCACCATCGGGTTCTTTCACGATCTCCGCGAGACCCTGAGAATGAAAGAGGCGCTGGAAAAGACCCAACTCCAGCTGCTCCAGTCCGAGAAGATGGCCTCACTCGGAAAACTCGCCGCCGGTGTAGCTCACCAGCTCAACAACCCCCTGGGAGGGATCACCCTCTTTGCCAAACTCGCCCTCGAGGAGTACCAACTTGAAGACGGGGCCCGGCAGGACCTCGAGCGCATCCTCAAGGACGCCCAGAGGTGCCGCGACACGGTCAAGGAACTCCTCGAGTTCGCCCGGCAGACCCGCCAGGAGATGCGTCCCCACGACATAAACCGCGCCATCTCGAGGACCCTCTTTCTCCTGGAGAACCAGGCCATCTTTCAGAACATAGAGATAGAGAAGCAACTGAGTCCCTCCCTCCCCCCTGTCCAGGGGGACATCCAACAGCTCAACCACATGTTCATGAACATCATTCTCAATGCCGTCGAGGCGATGGAGGGAAAGGGGACCCTTACACTGAAAACCCGTCTCTCCCCTGACGGCGAAGGGGTGATCATCGAGATCACGGACACGGGGCCGGGCATACCCGAGGAGATCCTGCCGCAGATTTTCGAGCCCTTTTTTACCACCAAAGAAGAGGGAAAGGGCACGGGCCTGGGGCTCAGCCTGGTGTACGGCATCGTGGAGAACCACGGCGGCCGCATCACGGCAAGGAGTCGACCGGGCGAAGGTACCACCTTCGTAATCGAACTCCCCCTTACCCGGCCCGATAGCGGAGACAGTGGAGATGGAGAGTAACCCCGGCGCCCCGCGAGTCCTGGTTGTGGATGATGAAGAGGGCATCAGAGAGGGCTCTCAGAGAATCCTCAGCCGGATGAACTGCCAGGTTCTCACCGCTGCCCAGGGAGAAGAGGCGCTTGCGGTTCTCGAGAAGGAGAGGGCCTCCATCGTCCTCCTCGACATGAAGATGCCGGGCATGGATGGGATGGAGGTGCTCAGGCGGATCCGGGAGATGGATGACACGATTCTGGTCATCGTGATTACCGGGTATGCCACGGTGGAGACGGCAATCGAGGCGATGAAACAGGGGGCCTACGACTTCATCCCCAAACCCTTCGAGCCCGACCAGTTGCGGATCGTGGTGAACAGGGCGCTGGAAAAGTTCCGTCTCACCAGGGAAGCAGAGAAACTCGAAGAGGAGCGGAGGAGAACCCTCTCTGATCTGGACACGGAGAAGAGCCGCCTCCATACGATTCTCCAATCCCTTCCGGACGGGGTGGTGGTGACAAACGCCAGGGGGCAGGTAGTTCTCATGAACCCGGCCTTCCGACAACTCCTCGACCTCTCCCCTGACCGGGGGCCTGGGGATCAGATAGACAGGTATGTCACCGACCCCGGGCTCTGCAATCTCGTCATGGAGATCTCCCAGGGAAAACATGTGGATTTTGACGATATCCCCACCTACGAGCTCGCCCTGCCCAACGAGAAGTACCTGCTCGCAAGGGGCCATCCTGTTCTGGGTGAAAGGAAGGAATGCCTGGGGGCCGTGGTCAACGTCGTGGACATTACAGAGATGAAGGCCCTGGATCGACTCAAGTCAGAGTTCGTGGCCAAGGTCTCCCACGAGCTCAGATCTCCTCTTTCAACGATCCACGAACAGCTGGCCCTCGTCCTTACGGACGTAGTGGGGCAGACCTCCAAAAACGACCAGTACATTCTGTCCCGGGCCAAAGAAAAGACCCAGGGACTGATTGCCCTCATCGGGGATCTCCTCGATCTGTCCCGAATCGAGGCGGGGATCGTGGCTCAGGAGCCCAAGCAGGTCCAGCTCGAGGAGATCCTCGAAGGGGTCATCGATTTTCTGCTTGCCAGGGCAAAGAGCCGGAATCAATCCCTGCTCCTCGAACTACCGGACAAACCCCTCCCCCAGATCACCGCTGATCCCCTGGCACTGGAAAGCATCTTCGGAAATCTCATAACCAATGCCATCAACTATACCCAGGAGGGGGGAGCAATCAGGGTAAGGGCCGAGCTTGCCGGAATCAACATCCGCGTGGAAGTCATAGATAACGGGTTTGGAATAGAACCGAGGCATCTCGACAAGATCTTCGACCGATTCTACCGGGTGAAAAACGAGAAGACGAGGCACATAACCGGTACGGGACTCGGGCTGCCCATCGTCAAGGGTCTCGTGGATTCCCTGGGCGGGTTCATCGAGGTGGAGAGCACCCCGGAAGAGGGTAGTACCTTCACGGTCGTCCTCCCCGTGAAAGCCACCCAAGAGCCCGGCTGATCTCATGCCTCGCCCATGGCTCTGAGAAACTCCTCCGGCTCAACCTGGATTCCTGTCCAGAGGGCGAAGCTCCGCTTTGCCTGAAAGGCGAGGGCGTGCCGGCCGTCCATGAAGGGTATGTTCCTGGAAAGGGCCAGCTCCTGCCAGAGATTTCGGGGGCGGCCGTAGTTGAGATCGAGGACCAGCTCGCATCCAGGAATGTCCAGTCCCGCGACAAGGGCAGCCAATTCGGCCGACTCGTCCGGACTGGATACGGGGGTGGCGTTGACCACTATGTGGGCGGCTACGGGTCCATCGAGCAGGGCGGCCATCGGCTTTGACTCGCCCCCGATGCGGTTGACGATCTCTGCGGCTTTCTCCTCTCTCCTGGCCGCTATGAGAATCGATTCAGCCCGAAGCCAGTTGAGTATGAAAACCACCGCCTTGGCTGCACCCCCGGCCCCAAAAACCAGGGCAGACTTGCCGGCCACATCAAAACCGGCGTGATCGAGGGCATCCATGAAACCGATGGCATTGGTATTGTAACCCTTGAGTATTCCGCCGTTACGGACAACCGTGTTGACCGCTCCGATGAGTGTCGCTCCTTCCGAAAGCGCATCGAGATGGGGAATGACCTTCTCCTTGTATGGAACGGTGACATTTGCACCCGAGATATTGAGGGCTCTCAGGCTCCTCACGGCCTGGCCTAACTGATCCGGGTCGACCTTGAATGGCACGTACACCCCTTTGATTCCGACTCGTTTCAACACGGCCGAAAAGATGACGGGCGATTTGGATCGAAAAGCCCGCTCATCGCCCAGGATGCAAAAGACCTTCATATGAACTCTAGCTTCCGGACCGGGCTTTCTTCTCCCCCGGTTTCCGGACTACCTCACCACGTTCCCCGGCGGGCGTCTCTTCGGAGGGCGGTTTGATGCCGAGCCTCCTGGCTGTATGGTCCCGGCCCAGATAGAAATTGAGCCACGAGGAGGTCTGCCACAGCTCCCAGTTGCAGGGGGGTACGATGTAATCCGCCAGGGCCGTCTCCTCGCCGTAGGCCTTAAGCCTCTCATATGCCTGGACCCAGACACACTTCTTCTGGTTGGGATATACCTCACACCATCCCTCGTAGCTCCCTCCGCAGGCCCCGTTCCTCTGGTTCTTCGGGCATTGGGACATGGGACAGACAAAAGCCACATCGAAAAGGGCACAGTCGCCGCAATTCATGCAACGGAAAAGGGCTGCTTTGGCCAGGTGCTCAAGGTAATCGACCGTCCCCTTGGCCCATGGCCAGGAGTCGACCCTTCTGGCCATCGGGCGGAGCAACTTGAATCTCCAGCTCTTCTCGTTGAAGAGCAGCCCGTGCGCCATCCTGGCGAATCGATAGATGAGCGGCTTTGAGGGCCTCAGGGGCCTTTGGGCCAAGACATCGGTGTTCAATCCTGTCTCAGGGTTCTTTTCAAAGAGGTAGAAGCCGTCCTGCTGGGGATAATCGAACTCCGCCACCAGGCTCTCCCAATCCTTGGACAGCTCCTCCCCCTTCTCGATGATGTATTCCACCATCTCGTAGGTAATGCCATGTCCTCCGATGTGGGCACCCGCATAACCCATGCCTTTGGCCATGGCATACATCTTTGCGGCTCTGAGCAGCCGGCCGGACTTCCCCTTGTCCTCGGCCTTTCTCTCTTCTGCCAGTTCTGCCACCAGCTTATCGGTCACCACGCAGCCGGGAATCCCGTTGGCATTCATCAGCCTGGCCGCTCCATAGGGCAGGACGTATACGTTTGCGAACACAGGTATGTCGTAGTTGTTGACCCTCAACCACTGGAGTACCTCATGGAATTTTCTGGCGTCATAGCCGACCTGGGTGATCACGAACTTGGCCCCTGCCTCGATCTTCTTCTTGAGTTTGAAGTACTGAGCCATGAGCTCCGACTCGAGTTTCTTGAAAGGAGAGACGCAGACCCCGGCAAACAGATCGGTGGGAGCCAGGGTGACCTTCTTGCCCATGACCTGGTGTTCCAACCCTCGGTTCATCGTCTCGATCAACCGGAGAGCATTGATCGGATCCACATCGAACACGGGTTTGGGTCTCCCCTCAAACCCCTCGGCCGACGGGTAGTCACCCGAAAGGACGAGAATATTTCTCACACCCTCTGCGGCGACCCCGTAAAGCATGCTCTCTATCTCACTCCTGTTCTTGTCCCTGCAGGCGAGGTGAACCAGGGGTTCGACACCGAGCTTCTTGATCTCCGCACACAACATCTCTGTGGAGAGAGCGGGATTCCCTCCCGGGTTGTCCGTTACGCTGACGGCGTGAATCCTGCCGCTCTCGGCGGCCTTGGCCACGTTGTCGATCACCTGCTCCTGTTGGATTTCAAAAGCCCCCCGACCGGGGATCTGCTCCCAAGTTACACAGAAGGTCTCGGGGTCGAGGATCGCCTCCTTGAGAGAGTTGGTCCTCTCGCTCAACCGGGTGCTGATCTTCTCCGGGAGTTGAACGGACTCCATCATCCGCGAAATCGAGGCGGCATCATCCGGTGCGATGGAAAGGTAATCCTCCGCATCCATCTGCATGGCTTCCTGACTCGTCCATCCCCTGTGGGGTTGCCCCGGGAGGCGGACGTCTACCACGAGCAGAGGGATATGTTTGGTTATCCAACCCCCCCGGAGTCTCTTGTGGAGCCGAAAAGAGGTGCCCCGTGGTTCGAGATACCCCAAGACGATCGCGTCCGGCCGTTCGGTTCTCGCCTTGGACAGCCCTTCCTTTTCGTCCGATGCAAAGAGCACTTCGAATCGGCCCTCAAGAGCCTTGCCCACCATTTGCAGAAAATCAGACTCACTACCCACCACAAGGACCCTGGCCCGTCCCTTTATGTTCTCCATTTCGAGTCTCCTGTAGACGATCTCATCTGAGAATCCCTCGCTCCGCAAACTACTCCAGACCAAAGGAGCCAAACCGACTCTCATACCGATCCGCAGCCTGCCCCACTCCTGCCAAGATCGTTCGGGGCGATCGAGTGCTAATCCCTGAGGCATGGGGAGGCGGCAAAGAGGACCCGACCAATCCAGCCTCTCTGCCCTCGGCGACGCCTAAGTCCGGCCACGAACTCCTCCATAGCATCGATCAAAGACCCGCGGCGGAACTCCACTTCGGCTGCTCCTGAAGATTGGATTGGTCCACGACTTCAGAGGTTGAGAAGCCGCTTGACGCTTTCCAGGATCTGCTGAGCGGAGGCCGGCTTGGGAAGATAGTCCTCCGCCTCCATACTCATCCCCTCACGATGGGAATACCGTGTGGACGATACCCGGGACGCTACGGCGGTCAACATTAGGATGGGGATATCGGCATAGCGCTCGTCTGCCTTGAGCTCCGCGCAGACCTGGTAGCCGTCCTTCTCGGGCATCATGACATCGAGGACGATAGCATCCGGAGGATTCGCCTTAACCTTCTCCAGGCCTTCCACCCCATCATAGGCGACCTCCACCTCGAACCCCTCCTTCTCGAGATTGGCCTGGACGATGGAACAGAAATCAGGTTCATCGTCCACCACAAGAATCCTCTTCTTTTCGCTCATATACGACTCCTCCTTTGCTGTATATCCCGAAATTGAAGGACAGAGGACGCCCCCTTCCTTGCCTCACCCATCTTGACCCTCTCCCCACTCGCCCGCTCTCTCCAGGATCTCGGGGAGCCTGTCCTCCCAGCCCATGGCGGACAGAAGGACCCCGCTAAATCCCTTGTCCTTCAGTCCGGATACCATCTCGGCCGCAATCCTGGTACACTCACCGGCCCGGTCCGGGGCCTTCTGTATCCGCTCGATCAGAGCCTCCGGCATGCGGATGTCTTGCCGGTGCCGCTGGATGTAACGGGCCATTCCAACCGATTTGAGGAGGAGCACAGTCGGGATTATGTGGGTGCTCTTGCGGTCGACACGCTTCAGGAAAGGATCCATGGACGGGATATCGAAGACAGGTGGGGTGACGAAGAAGCGCGCCCCCTTTTCGATCTTCTTGCCCAGTTCCTCGAGTTCCAGTTCCAAGGCATCTCCCCTGGCCCCCCCGTTCACGGTCGAGCCGACCAGGAATTCAGGCGATCCGGCAAGATCGCCTCCTGCCATGTCCTGTCCTTGCTGGAGCTTCTGGACCACGTCCAGGAGTTGGAGAAGTTCGAGATCGTAGACCGCTCTGGCCTCATAGTGGTCTCCAAAGCTCGGATCCTCCCCCTTTACCGCCATCACGGCACCGACACCGCAGGCATGTGCCGCCAGCAGATCGGCCTGGAGGGCCAATCGGTTTCGATCCCGGCAGCCCACCTGCATCACCGTCTCCATCCCCTTTCCCTGGAGAATCGCGGCGCCCCCGAGTGCGCTCATGCGGACAACGGCATCGTTCATATCGGGAATCACAAAGGCGTCCACATTTTCCTTCACCCGAGCGGCATTGCTCACCATCGCCGAGACATCTACCCCTTTGGGTGGCTCCATTTCAGCCAGGATTGCGAATTGCCCTCTGTCGAGTTTGCTCTTCAGGCGCATTTGTCAACCTCCAAGTAGAAGCCCGAATCCCCCCTCAGCCTCTCCTTCTCTGTTTCTTAAGCCGCGGTTTTGTACAGTCAATATTATTGATATCCTCTGTTTAGTCAAGGGGAAAATACCTGAAGGCGTTCCCACGTCTTGAAGAAGGCCGTCTTCGGAGCGACATCGCGGAAGGCATCGGCTCTCCGTCGAGCCTGAGCGGGGCAGACCGCGAGAAATGGCATCCCTTTTGCTTCGCACGTGACGAGTACCGGGCCTCCTTTCCCAGGGACATCGGGCAACCGGGGTGCCTGTGAAGAGGGCTTCTTTTTGTGATATAGTGATTATTTGCAGCATCACACGGTGAACCTCAAGACACACTCTTGGGAACCAAGAAGATTCATACCATGGAGAGTCCTATTCTGGTTTTCTTCCGCTCCTCCCTTAGGAGGGTGGGGGCTGTATCCCTCTTCGCCCTCCGGAGAACAGGACGGTTTGGAATCTTTCTCTCCAGGGTGATTTTCTACACCCTGACCCCTCCCCTTAAGTTTTCCCGGGCTCTCACCCAGATCCGCTTTATCGGGTTTCAGTCCATACTGGTGATCCTGCTCACCGGCGCTTTTTCGGGTATGGTTCTGGGACTCCAGGGGTTCTACACCCTGAGAAGGTTCGGATCTGTCGCTCTTTTGGGGCCCATGGTAGCTCTGTCTCTGATCAAGGAGCTGGGACCGGTCCTGTCGGGCCTGATGGTCACAGGAAGGGCAGGATCCGCCGTGACCGCCGAGATCGGGATCATGAGGATCAGTGAACAGATCGACGCCATCGAGCTGATGGGGCTGAATCCTTTCCGGTATCTCGTGGTGCCCAACTTCCTGGCGGCAGTCGTCGCTCTTCCCCTCTTGACGGCGATCTGCGACGCGGTCGGCATCTTCGGGGGCTATCTGGTGGGGGTGAAACTTCTGGGAGTGAGCAGCGGGACCTACTTTGGAGAGATAACCACCTATGTCGACATGAGAGATGTCCTGGAAGGAATTTACAAGTCTCTCAGCTTCGGTGGGCTGATGGCCTGGGTCTGCTGCTATAAGGGGTACTATACCGGATTCGGAGCCAAGGGCGTGAGCCGGGCGACCACTCAGGCGGTGGTCCTCTCATCGGTGCTTATCCTTGTCTGGGATTACTTCATGACTTCGGTCCTTTTCCGATAGGCGAGATGATCAGAGTCGAGGATCTCCACAAGTCTTTCAACGGGCCGGAAGTGCTGAGGGGCGTCTCTCTCCAGGTCGAAAGGGGAGAGGTTCTCGCCCTCATCGGGATGAGCGGCTACGGAAAGAGCGTACTCCTAAAGCACATCGCCGGGCTGATGAAACCCGACAGGGGGCGCGTCCTCGTTGCCGGGCTGGACATGGCCCGCACGACAGGAAAGGAACTGGAGCGGCTGCGGAGCCGATTCGGATTCCTTTTCCAGGGGGGGGCTCTCTTCGATTCCCTGACGGTCTTTGAGAATGTCGCGTTCCCCCTCAGAGAGAGGGGTGCCTCGAGCAGCGAGGAGATCCGCAGGACCGTACTCTCAAAGATCGAGGAAGTCGGCCTTGCCGGATCAGAGCACAAGTATCCTGCAGAGCTCAGCGGAGGAATGGTCAAACGGGCAGCCCTGGCAAGGGCCCTCGTAAAAGACCCTGAGATCATGCTCTTTGACGAGCCCACAACCGGCCTGGATCCGATCATCGCTTGCGCGATTCTAACCCTTATCCGGAAGTGTCACAGGAACCTTGGGTTCACCGGGATAATCGTAACCCACCAGATACCGAGGATATTCGACATAGTGCAAAAGGTGGCCTTGCTGCACGAGGGAACCATACTGGCCGTGGGAACACCTGAAGAGATAGTTTCATCAGAGAACCCAATCGTCAAAGAGTTCATCCATGGAAGTGTGAAGGAACCGATCGGGTAGGTCCGGTAATTCCACTGGATGAGGGGAAGCCAGAGGCCAAGGATGAAGAGATTCGATCTTGAACTGTCAGTCGGGTTGTTTGTGATCTTCGGGATTATCTGTCTGGGTTACCTCTCGGTCAAACTCGCGAGAATGGAAATCATGGGAAGCAAGGGGTACAACCTCTATGCTGTATTCTCCAACAGCGGAGGGCTGAAAGCCGGTTCTCCCGTCGTGATCGCGGGCGTGGAGGTGGGACGGGTCAAGAGTATCGCTCTGGAGAATTACCAGGCCCGGGTCATTCTGAATATTTCCGAGGGAGTCGAGATCCAGGAAGACGCTATCGCCTCCATAAAAACAAAGGGACTGATCGGTGAGAAGTATGTCGAAATCACCCCCGGTGGATCGGCGAAAATCATACCCCCAGGCGGAAGAATCAGGGAGACTCAGCCCTCGGTCGATCTTGAGGAACTCATATCCAACTTCGTTTTCGGAAAGATATAGGAGGACTGCATGAGACCGATCTTCCTGTCCCGGTGGATCGTCTCCTCCCTCCTGGCCATTTCAATGGTGGGCCCGGCCCTGGGGGGAGAGGCTACAGATCAGATCAGAGAGACCACGGACAAGGCCATTGCCGTACTCACCGAACCTTCCCTGCAAGGCCCTTCAAAGGCAGACGAGAGAAAGAAGCTGCTTTCCAAGATAGCAGACGAGCGATTCGACTGGGAAGAAATGGCCCGGCGGGCTCTTGCCAGGCACTGGGCCGGGAGAACAGAAGAGGAGAAGCGCGAGTTCGTCTCTCTCTTCCGCCAGCTCCTCGAAAGGACCTATCTCGATAAAGTCGACAACTATTCGGGAGAGAAAGTCATCTACGAAGGTGAGAGCCTTGACGGGGATTTCGGAGTGGTCAGGGCCAAAGCCGTGACCAACAGAGGCGAAGAGATCCCCGTGGAGTACAGGGTGAGGAAGAAAGGAAAGAACTGGCTCGTCTACGACATATCCATCCAGGGAGTCAGCCTGGTCAACAACTACCGAACCCAGTTCAACAGCATCATCGTCAGTTCCTCTTACAAGAACCTGATAAGGAGACTCAAGGCCAAGCTCGACGAGGATTAGCCCTTCCCCTCGGGCCCCAGTGGATCGAGATCGACCAGGGGTGACCCTGCTCAAGGAGTTGCACGGCGACCTGACACAGAGAACGGACGAATCACATGAACCTGAAGATCAGAATCCCCCCTTGGGCCCTGATGACCCCCGTCGTCTGGCTCGTAGCTCTCTCCGCCTCATGTCACGGCAGCCAGTTGTTTGCGCCCCCCGGGCCCCAGGGCTCCATTTCCATCTGGCGGACCGATGCGGCCCTCCAGGCCACCAACGACCACACGCGATCCGGACCTAGCCATCGGAATGGAGGTACGGCCTCGATCGCAGATCCCCTGGAACGGGTCAACCGGATATCCTTCTACATTAACGACAGGCTCTACTTCCTGGTTGTCAAACCGGTGGCCACCGGCTATGCCATCGTTGTCCCTCACTCTGCACGGGTGGGCATACGGAACTTCTTCTCCAATCTGGTCAGTCCCGTGCGTGTAGCCAGCTGCCTGCTCCAGTTCAAGTTCAAAGGAGCTGGAACCGAGACCATCCGCTTCCTGGTGAACACCACTCTGGGCGTGGCAGGATTCGTCGACACCGCAAAGAGGGAGTTCGGAATCGAAAGGAGAGACGAGGATTTCGGCCAGACTCTCGGTTTCTACGGGATAGGGCCGGTCTTCTACATAAACTGGCCTCTCTGGGGTCCCTCCAGCCTGCGGGACACGGTCGGTATCGTTGTCGACTTCTTTCTCAACCCCTGGAACTATTTTCTCAGATTTCCCGTTCTCGTCAACATCGCCCTGGGCGCCTACGACCGGCTCAACAGCAGCTCCCTCGTTCTCGGAGAATACGAGGCATTCAAGAGAGCCGCCCTCGATCCCTATGTGGCCATGAGAAACGCCTACTTCCAGTACCGCCAGAACAAGATCCGCCGCTAGAGAGACCCCACTGCCAAAAATTGTCAGTCCTGTTACGTATCTGAAATTCCAGTTTCAGTCATGTCATGGGAAGGACAAAGGAATCCCCCAGCCGACACCTAGGGGCGAAATTCCGATAGAACCGACCAGGGGTTCTCCATCAAAGTCTTTTTCGCAGAAATTCGGCATATTTCGCCGTTTCTCTCCGTCATGCTCGATCCCGCTCCTGGTATGAAAGTTGCTTTGGACCATAGAAGATCCAACCACTCGGAGGGAGAGGAATGAGAGCTAGAAAATCGGGGAACCAGTTTACCTGTCTCAACTGTGGCTATATCGTCGACTGGACTGACTTCCAGTGCCCCATCTGCGGTCTGGATCCAAGACAGAAGGAGAGGGCGGGTGAGGTCGCCATGGCCTACCCCGATTCCCATGGAGAGACGGTCGAGCGCCGAAAATATCCCCGCTACCAGGTACAGGGGAAGGTGATTCTCAATCGATTTTTCAGAGGAGAGCTGATCGATCTCTGCCAGAACGGGGCCAGAGTCAAGACTGTGCTTCACGTGTTTCGGGATGAGATCGTCCGCCTCGACTTCACCGTCAAGGGCATTCCCATCCAGGTGCGCGCCAGGGTAGTACATGTCAAGAAGGGAGTCCTCGATGAGAGGTTTACCCTTGGGGTCTGCTTCGAAGCCATTGCCAACGACCAGAGCAGACTGCTCGACCACCACCTTAAGGCCATATCGGAGGAGAAACCGAGTCCTCGGTACCTTGCCTGATTTCTCCGGGCAGCCATTACAGAATGCCGTAGTTCTCCAGGGCCCTTTGGGGCGAGACCATCAACCGGCCCAGCCCCAGCTCTCCGGAGTAGGCTCCGAAAACGATACCGAGAATCTGGGTGAAATAGAGAACCGGGATATCGAACCGCTCGCCGTAGATCTCAGCGATCTGATTCTGGCGCATGTCAAGATTGGCCTGGCAGAGGGGACAGCAGACGGCTATCATCTCGGCTCCCACCTGTTTGGCCGCTCTCAGGATCTCGTGGCTCAGGTGGCGGACCACCTCGGGCCGGGTATAGGTCATGCTCGCACCACAACACTCGGTCTTGTAAGCCCAGTCAAGGGTCTCCAGCCCCACGGAACCGAGTATCCTGTCCATGCTCATGGGGTATTCGGGATCGTCGAAGCCAGAATCCCGGGGCGGCCGGGCGAGATTGCAGCCGTAATAGCAGACGATTTTCAAACCAGGAAGGCGCTTCCTTACGTTGCCGGCAAGACTGTCAAGCCCCACTTCCTCGAGGAGAATCTCCAGTGGATGAAGG
This sequence comes from Deltaproteobacteria bacterium, assembly GCA_019308905.1. NCBI lineage: Bacteria > Pseudomonadati > Myxococcota > Myxococcia > Deltaproteobacteria bacterium. The sequence continues at coordinate 18,304 of JAFDHF010000034.1, read as the reverse complement.
ACCTCCACCGTCCCTTCATAACTCTCGCCGAGGACCTCACCGACCCTCCTAGCCAGATCGTCCTCTCTCTGGAGGGCCAGATTGGCCGCCTTCATCCGAGACAGAGCCACAAGACACGGAGCAACCAACCGATCCAGGCCCTGCTGCCGGGCACCGGCGAGACTCATGGCAGGCATCACCACCGACAGAAGGCGGGAAATAGCACGAGCGGACGCCCCCCCGCAACATACCCAGTCCCTCACCTCCTGGAGCTCTATCCCCAAGAACCGGCATACCCAACGGAAGGAGATATCGTAATCCTGAGCCGAGCCCTTGAGCATGCAGCCGGGAAAATAAGCATAAGCCATCAGCTCTCTCCTTCTATCTCCCGGACTCGCGAAACCACATCCCGGAGCCGCTTCACTCCCTCGGATCTCTCCGGCACAAGCCTGATCCTCTTGTTGGCCAACCCAGGCCAGAGGAGATCGACATCCTTGAAAGGATCGACCGTTTTCAGATTCATGACCGAGGCCAGTCTAATCTCACAGATCCGCCCATGCCGTTCCACCTGTTTGAGAAACACGCGATGCATGCTGGGGATCTCCGGATAGGGGTTGTAGTACTCCACCCGGCCGCTCATAACCAGTTCCCTCAGGCCATCGATGATCTTGAGAATATCGATATTCTGGGGGCACCGGGCGCTGCACGTACCGCAGGAGAGGCAGTTCCAAATCATTCCAGACTCAAAAACCTCCCGCTCCAGGCCCAGCTGGAGAGCCCGTACCATCTCATGAGGCTTGAGCAACATCTCGTAGGCCACGGGACACCCCAGGGAACATCTGCGACATTGATTGCAGAGATTCACGTTCTCACCCGTGAGTGAGAGAATCTCCTTGCTGAAGTTCTGGCTCTCTCTTGTCAGATTGATTCTCATCATGTGGGTCCCGATCCTTTTGAATCCATCTCCTCACCAGAGCACGGGCCTGGGAAGGAGTCCTGCCATTTCCGCTATCTGACCGGCCTTCTCTTCCCAGTCCACGGTCATGATGTGGACACCGTGGATCCCTTCCATCTCCTTCAGCTCCTCGATCTGTTCGACACAGATCCTGATGCCCTCCTCGGCGGGTTCAGAGGCTTTTGCCATCCGCCCGATCACATTGTCAGGAACCGTGATACCCGGAACACCGCTCCTCAGAAATTCGGCCATCGCCGCCGATTTCAGGGGAACCACGCCGGCCATTATATGGACCCTTTCATGGAGTCCCCGGTCCCGCACCATCCCCATCCACTCCTTGAACCGGTTCATGTCAAAGACCGGCTGGGTTTGGACAAAATCCGCACCCGCATCGATCTTCTTTGCCAGCCGGACAACCCGGAATTCAAATGGGTCGCCGAAGGGATTCACAACCGCTCCAATCAGGATTCCAACCTCCCCTGCAAACCCTTCTCCGCCGAGAATCTTCCCCTCCTCTCGCATCCTTCGAGCACAGTCGATCAGCTGAACGGAGTCCAGATCATGGACGTTTTTCGAGTCAACCTGATTGCCAAGACAGGGGTGGTCACCTGTCAACAACAGCAGATTCTTGACACCGAGAGCCGTAGAGCCGAGAATATCACTCTGGAGGGCGATCCGGTTCCGATCTCTGGTGACCATCTGCATCACCGGTTCCAGTCCCATGCCGATCAGCAGTGAAGACGCAGCCATGCTCGACATCCGCACCATTGCCCTCTGATTATCCGTCACATTCACCGCATCGACGTATCCTCTCAGGAGCTCCGCCTTCTTCTTGACTCCACCCGCATCATTCCCCTTGGGAGGAATCAGCTGTCCTGTCACAGCGAACAAGCCCTTCTCCATCACCCTTTCCAGATGGCTACCGGCTCTCATTGCTTCAGATCCCCCCTTACGATGGTTCTCGGTCCCCTGTCCCGGCTCTCCCGGCCCCAGCGCTTGGCAGGGACAAACAGCTCGAGCCTGTCGAGCTGACCGGTGGCTTTCAACCGGTCATAGATGGCCTGCCAGGCGCAGGGAGTCTCCCCGTCGATCTCGCACACCCCGTCCCGAGACCCGCCGCACGGACCGTTGAGAAGCTGCTTTGCACACCGCGTCACCGGGCAGATCCCGCCCGTGAGATGGAGCACGCAGTTTCCACAGGCCTGGCACCGCTCTACCCAGACGCCGGGTTCTACGGTCTTCCCCATGAACATGGTGTTCACTCCGGGGTAGACAGGGATCTCTGAGAACCGTTCGGCCAAGGCCTGGACCCCAACCCCACATGCGATCGAGAGAATCGCTTCCACGTCTTCCGTCTTCCCGGCGAGGGCATCCACGAACTCCGGCTCACACTGCCGGGGGGAGGTCTCCTCGAGGATCTCCAGCTTCTGCCCGAGTTTCTTCCGTGCCATCCTCAGGGTGGCGGCAAGGATCGCCACCTCCCTCTCTCCTCCTGCGTGACAGACCGCAGCGCAGCCGTTGCACCCCACGAGAAGGATCCTCTTGTAGGCATCGAGGAAACCGAGGATCTCGTCAACAGGTTTCTGCTCCGCCTTGATCATCGATCCATACTCCTTCCTCTGCGGCAGGGCCGGGCCCCGGGGCTTTCACCTGGTAGGGTTGGGGCCCAGTTCTTTCAGGTATTCGAACTTCCTTCGGACCGTCTCGGCAAACTTCGGGCCGTCCTGGACGGAGAGGTTGCAGAGTTCGAGTCTCTCCCTCTTGAGGCCGATCCTTTCCATGATCTCATGGACGTGCTCCGTTCGGGCTCTTACCGCCAGATCCCCGGTGAGAGACCGACAGTTTCCCCTGTGACACGCGACGATCAACACTCCATCCGCTCCGCTCTCAAGAGCCCGGAGAATGTGAAGGGCGTCGACCCTTCCTGCACAGGGAACACGGACGACCTCTATGGTCTCCGGGACGGAGATGCCGAGTCCCCCAGCCATATCGGCCGCTCGATAACCGGATCTGTCACAGCAGAAGGCGACGATTCTCGGAACAAAAGACCCCACGAAGAATCCTCCTCCCCTCAGGACCATTCCCTCACCTGGAGGGAGAGCTCCTGGTCGGTCAGATGGTTCAGGGCAATGGCCCTGGTCGGGCAAGAGGCGACACAGATCCCGCACCCGTAACACTGCACCGCCAAAACCCTGGCCGCCTCGGACTTCCCCCCTTCTTCCCCTCTCTCCGTGGTATAGACGTTGCCGGCCGCATACTTCTCGACCACCACCGCACGATGGGGGCAGACCCTCAAACAGGTCAGGCAGAGGGCACACTTTGCCGGATTGACCACCGCAACCGCCAGGTCATACGCGTAGGTGCCCGAAGAGACCAGCCGGGCCACCTGTGCAGCCGCAGCCTCCGCCTCTTTCAGGGCTTCATCGAGGGGGAGCGGGAAGCCACGGCCTCCTGCCAGAAACAGACCACGTCGGTTCGCCCCTGTCAGGCAAAACTGGGGGTTGTCATCCATGAGATAACCCTCTCGGGTGGAGGGGATGCCGAACATTCCGGCCAGCCTTTTGGTCTGCCACGAGGGGACGAATCGCTCTCCCGAAACAACCAGATCGGTTAGGATGGAGAGAGAATACTGGTCCCCCCTCATCCGGGTGGACACCTCCTTGACTTCCACGTTGACCTGACTATCGACAAGCGAAAGCCTAGGGGGATCGTCGTACTTGATGAAGACGACTCCCATGTCGCGGGCACTCCGGTATTGACTCTCCATTCCGTCCAGACAGACCTTCACGTTCCGGCAGATCACATACACCGCGCAATCGTGATCCTTCTTGAGAAGGATCGCGTTTTTCATGGCACTGGCCGAGTCGATCTTGCTGGCCTCATTGACCAGATCGAGAAGAAAAACCACGGTACGGACAGGTCTCCCCTTCTCATCGGCCAGGGTTTCACCCCCTCTCTCAAGCATCGACTCCATCGCCCTGAGAGAGATGAAACGCCGGTGGCCGAAAATCCCTTCCCTGTTGGGTACGGAATCACATCCTGTTGCCAGGATGACGGCCGACCCCTCAACGATCTCCCTCCTCCCCGAAGGGTCCTCGATCTCTATATGGTAGTCCCCCAAGCGTCCTTCAAATCCTCTTATCTCCACCGATGTCTTCACGTCGATCTTCGGGTGCCCCTTGACCTCTTCCACACGCTCCCCGAGCCAGGAGCCCATCTCAAAGGGTTCGTCCCACAAGTAGGGGAGGACGTCACCCTCCTCTCCGATCTCTTCTGCCTCAGTCAGTAAGGTTACCTCAATACCTGCATCTGCCAGCGCGGACGCGGCACAAAGCCCCACCGCACCCCCACCCACCACGACGGCCCTGTTGGGGATCTCAATCTCTTCCCGCCTTATGGGACGGAGCAGGAGAGCCTCTTTCACCGTCTTGGCCAGGAGGCCTCTCGTCTTCTGCCTTGCTCTCGCCACGTCGGGGATCCACCCCGCCACCTGGTCCTGGAGATTGACAACGAGAAACATGTAGGGATTCAGCCCCCCGGACACCGCCAGCGAGCGGAAGGATCTCTCATACCACCTCGGGCTCCGGCCGGCGATAACCACGCGATCAGCCTTGGCCTGCTTCAGCCGGCTGGCGAGTCTGGCAAGGCCTCCAGGACGAGAGAGATCTTCCTCCACATTGCAGGAAACCACCTGGGGGAGGCCCGAGGCATATCGGACCATCTCCTCGTCGAGCAGATCGGACAGGGCTCCCCCGCAGTGATCGAGAAAAACCGCAACGTGGCCCGCTCCCGAACTCTTCATGGATCAAAGTCCTCCCAAATACTCATCGATCTTCAGGGCCGTCGCCCTCGCGTCCATCATGGAACCCGCGATGTCTGTCGGCCCCTTACAGGCCCCTGAGACAAAGACCCCTGACTGATGAGGAGGTGAGCGGTAGAATCCCTCCTGGTTTTTCAGGATATGGAGAGCAGATGCAAGCTCCTCTGCATCATGCCGGGGGGCCATCCCTATGGAGAGTACCACCAGGTCGAATGCCTCCTGGACGATCTCCCCACTGGTGGGCTCGATGAATCTCACACCGAGATCCGTGGATGTCCTGTGCCCGTAAACCTTAGACGGAAGGCTCCGGACGAGTCGTATCCCCTCGTCCAGCCGGCAGGACTCAACAAGGGATTCGAAGGATCTCCCCAGAGGCTGGATGTCGGTATAGAAGAAAGTCGTCTTGGTGCCGGGGCTGTGGTGCCTTATGGCCCTTATGAAACGGAGGGCATAAGCACAGCAGACCTTCGAACACCAGAGATGTCCGATAGCCTCGTCCCTGCTCCCGACGCACTGGAAAAAGGCAATCTTGGAAGGGACGGCCCCGTCCGAAGGACGGTAGACCCTTCCCTCGGACCGGAGCATCCCGTCCAGGTCGCGGGCGGTGATGACATTCTGGAAGATCCCGTATCCATATTCCCGCTTCCGCCTCGCATCAAAAAGATCGGCCCCCGTTGCTATAAGGAGAGCCGATACCTCGAGCCGGGTTTGCCCGTCCCTTGTTTGAATCTCCGCTTCGAAACGGCCGGGTTCGCCGGTGACCCGCCCCAGGGAGCCTTCGAGGATCACACTGACCTGAGGCTCCCGCCTGACTTCCTCCATCTGTGTCTCCACCACACAGGCAAAACAACGGTTGCACTGATCCGCTGCCTTGCAGGCCAGACTGCCCGCCTGGCCTCCCAGATGCGCCTCCCTTTCGACAATGGTCGAGGCGATCCCGAGTTGGGCCAACTCGAGAGCAGCCGTCACCCCTGCAATGCCGCCGCCAACAATGAGAACCTTCCCACTGGTCACACCCAGTCCCCCGTTCGCCCGAAGACCCGATCCATTTCCGCAAGGAGAGGGGTTCTCCAATGAACCGTTCACCCCAAATGCCGGCTCTCCGATCAGATTTCAAGCCATGAGTCAGAGTAGAGGGAATGCCCGAGAAGAATCTTGGCTGTCTTAACGTAGTCGGCCTGCTCCTTGGTCAGAGAACCGAGGTCCGGCTCCCGGCCGTCCACGACGTCTTGAATCAATCGACTGATCTCCTGTCTCTCCCCCCGCGCAAAGGCCTTAAGATCATCGTCAAAGGCATCGACGATCGCCGAAGCCAAGCCGTATTTCTCAAGAATCACGAGATAGGTCTGGTTGAGGATGGGCCGCAGCTCCTTGGGCGCCCCGTTGGAAACGTTCGAAAGCCCACAGGTGGACTTCAGGCCGGGGGCCATCTCCTGGAGGTCCCTGAACATGGCCATAAAGGCCACCATGCTCTTGACCTGGTCCTGCTGGCTGCTGACCGGGGTTACGATGGGGTCGATCCAGACATCCTCGTTGGGTATGCCGTACTCGGCAGCCTTGTTCATCAGTTCTGTGGCGAGGACCCCCCTTTCCGCATCGTCTCTGGGCATCCCCTCCGGTCCCCAGAGAAGGGCCACGAAACCCGCATCGTATTTCTTGGCCAGAGGCAGCTCCGCTTCCATCCTTTCGGGCCGGGCCATGATGGAGTTGATGACAGCCTTTCCCTTTTTGTTCTTGTAAGCCTTCAATCCGGCCTCGATCGCCTCCACGTTCGTGGTATCCAGGTAGAGGGGAAGATCCACGACCTCCTGGATGGTCTTGACCATCCATTCCATCAGTTCGGCCCCTCCCTTCCGGGCAGGCCCGAGGTTGACGTCCAGGTAGTCCATGCCCGCCTCGGCCTCGGAAACGGCCAATTCCTGAATAGTCTTGGCGTCGCGCTCCTTCATGGCCGTTCCGATCCGTTTGACCATGACGTTAATGTTTTCACCGATGAGTAGCATCCTTCCCTCCTTGCCTTGGTTTTTCGGAAACCGAAGAGTCGATTCGATGCCACGATGAGGGAGAGATCTCTTGCAACCCGGCCGGAGGACGGCTCTCGCCGCAGGAGAGCAGTCTCTCTTCCGCCCTGTCCCTCATCGATGGGGAACCTCTATCCCCTACCCCATTTTGAGGAAAGCAGCGATGTGAGCGGCCTCTCGGGGTCCGATGGCAACCTCCCATTCCGAACCGAGTTCCTCCTCAAGATCTCCACTCACCGCCGCAACCAGCCCCGGTATGATGATCCGCTTCCGCTTGATCTTTTCTCCGATCCCGCATTTCTTGATGAACATGCCCATGGCGTCACCCACAAACTTCCCTGCCGCCCAGGCCGTCAAGACCGAGAGACCCTCTGTGTCCATCACCAGGAGATAGCTCGGAACACGGCTTGCCTCGATCTCGCCCGACACGACAAAGTAGGTGAGCGCGAAGTTCGTGGTGATCAGCACCGGTGAGTTCTCGTCGGGATTGCCGATTTCGTAAATCCCCTCTGTCATCATCATGGGCCGCTGCGGATCGGTATAGATGTTCATCCTCTCCACCAGGAGGGGGAAGAGGCTGTGCCCCTGAAAGTCGGACAAGACGACTATTCCCCCGTACTTGGCTATGAAGGTGGCAGCGATAAGACACTCCTTCATCGGGTCATCGGTCATCTCACAGGGGAAGGTAATGGTCGGGTAGCCCAGGGGCCGAAACTTCTTCTGCAGCGCCGCCCGGCGAATGAAGATCTCATCCTCAAAAGCCCTTCGCATCGTCCTCGACCCGGGGTCGAGAACGATGTCCTTGACACCGGCCTGATCGAGCCGGGTAGTCAACCGGGAGAGCTCCTCCAAATCCTTCGCCTTTGCGGCCAGTGGGCAATTGTGCTCCTTGGCGAGATCGGCCAGGGCCTCGGAATTCCCGTTGGTAGCAGCGTAGATGAGAGGCACCCTCTCGGCACAGGCCCTGACCCCGGCAGCGAGAAGCTCTGTCTTCTCACTCATGAGAACCAGGCCGGCATCGGTCTCTTTCATCACCCGTTCGATCAGTCCCACAAATCTCTTCTCGTCACCGGACTCCTCCTTCACGGCCACCAGTTCAGGCCTGAGGATGAGCCCCACACGCTCGAACCTCGCCTCGTTGAAAGCCTTCAATCTCCCCCCGACCTCGGCATCATCCATGGTGTCACGGATCAGCACGGCCATGCCGGTGGGATTCACAAAGGTCTTTTCATGACGGAAGAGAACCGTTTCTCCTCCGATCTTCAACGCGTTCTCCCCGGCTCCTATGGTGAGTGGCCTGATCGGCGGTGCCGAGGCTTCGGCGAGCTGAGCCTTTGCCTCGTCAGACACGTAGGGGCAGGAAGACAGTTCCGCTTTCCCCGCAGCCAGTGCCATGGCAAAGGCCAAACACGTGGGAACCCCGCACTCCCCGCAATTGGTCTTGGGGAGTAGTTTGAAAATCTGGATTCCGGTGAGTCCCATTTTTTCTCTCCTTTCCTCTCCAAAGAATGAGGATCCTGCTCCGCATGCACAAGAATCCCCTGCCCCCGGGGAAAACCCGAACCCCAGGGATCGGGGAAAATCAGAGGATCGATTCCATGGTCAGGGCGGGGTGTTCCTTTTCCTGGAGAAAGGGAAGAATCTCCTCTTCCGTCACGCCGATCGTCTCGTCTGCGATTCTGTCCATCAGATCAGGAATACCGAGCTCTTCGGCCCGTTTGTCGAACCTCTCCTTGATCTCCTCTTTCAGCATCTTGGGCATCCATACGAGTCGCTTTATCCCTCCTTCGGCGCGGAGAAACTTCCTCTGGGTAATGTTGTACTTTCCATGGCCGACAAATCCCGGGGTGATCACACCGCCGCCCACGGCACCGGCCAGAGTGGTGAACTTCATACCGCAGGGGGTCATCCCCAGATAGTCCCGGTTCACCGTCATGATTCCGTTGCACATGGGAAGGATGGCGGCAATACACTCGCAACACCCGCAGGTGGTCATGGGATCGTTGACGATGCTGTAGAAGTTGTAATGATCAAAGGTCCCCCTGGAGGCCTTCTTGAGGAACTCGTTACAACCCTTCCACTGGCCGAGCCACTCATCCACGGGCTCCCCCTTCTCCACCGGCTGGTTGGGGCCCGTGGGGTTGATCTCGTATGAGGCCTTGCAGTCCATCCAGTTGTAGGCCCCACACAACCCGGTCCGCTCAGGGCTGATTATGCAGACGTGGTTTGGAGCAAAGGACTGGCAGAGGGTGCACGAGTAAAAGATCTCGGTCGTCTCGTCGGTCATCCCCTCGATCCGTGCATCCCTTTTGGCATATACGGCCCGTGCCTGCTCCAGGATCTCGGCCACCTTTTCCTCCTCGGTATAGATCTTCACCTGAATCTTATCGAAGGTGGCTCCGAAATCCTGGTGGAGTTTCGCATAAAGGATCTTTCCCAGATGCTCGAGCCTGAAACCCTTTTCCACGGCCTGCTTGCTTATCCGAATCCAGGCGATATCCCGCTGGCCGATATGCATGACACCCTGGGCGTAGTTGATCAGATGGTGTATCTGCCGTTCCAGGATGGGTTCGAAATCCTCCTCGAAGTTCCTCCCAGCCACTTCGCCCACTATGGCAATGGGAAGGCGGCCCGGAGGGTCCACATCGGTTATGTCCGGCCCGAAAAGCTCAACCCGCCCGTCCTCCACCTCGTCCATCTCGCCTGTGGTTATCCATTCCACCGCATGAGTCCTGCCACCGCCCATCTCCAGGTAGATATCGTCCCCCCTAACCCTCTCCCCCTCAAAGGCGGGACCGTATGAGACAGGAACCGGCACTTCCGCGACCGTCACCTTGAGGCCCCTCACCTCCACGGCCTTCTGCACGATCTGGTCGTGGGGGACGTTGGAAACCACGTGTTCGTAAGTACACACACCGGTAGGCAGAACCTCCGGGATCGGCGTGTCCGCAATGGTAGGAAACCCCCAGTTGATGGCGCCCGCCGCATTTGCGTACCATTCATCGTTGACAAAACCCATGGGCATGACAAAGGCGAATGTCCGGTCCTTGTTGTAGATCAGGTTCCGCCGGAACTGACCGGGTTTTACCCCTCCGAAGGACATGGCCACCCGGCTGGCAAAACCCATGGCGAACACGGCGGCCGTGATGTCCGGTCCGTACGAGACCAACCGCGTAGGCCAGCCCACCTGGACCCCCGCCTCCACGAGTTGTTCGCTGAACCGCTTCCCCTCGTGTTCTGCACACATGAAGACGTAGAGGTTCTTTTCCTGGAGTTCGGTGGCGATTTTCTTGGCCGTCTCCGGATCAGGAGCCGCACCCACAATCGCCGCAAACCCCGGGGCTGTTCCATCCACGAACTCGATGCCCCTTTTCCGCAGAATCACGTCGTCGGCCGCTCCCAGCCAGAGATTATCGTCTGTCGGATCCTCCTGCTTGGTATAGAAATCGGGCTCCTTGAGGTACCGGATAGCCTCGATGATCTCCTCGGCAAAAAAAGTCGCCATTCCTGCATCGAGAGCCGGGGCCAGATAGGGAAGGGGGGAGGTCTCCTTGACCAGGGGCGGCAGCAGAATTCGACACCGCTTCAGGACTTCCTCCATGTCACCGAGCTTCTCTACCGCAATACCCAGGATGGCATATATCACCGGCAGATAGTAAGCCGTGTTGGGAAAACCAACCGGCTCGTTCGCTCCCCATCGATCCATGGCCTCTTTCCACTCGGCCTCGGCCCGGTCCACGATCTTGTGAGCTCCCCGAATGGCAGCAGAACAAATTATCTTCGACACCTTGGTTCCTCCTTCTAGACTATCGGGCTCCGATTAGGCAGCCTCCAGTTCACGGCGTTTGGCCATGTCATAGAGAACACGCTCTCTCTTCTTGTCGATGCCCAGGGCTTTCCGTTTCTTGTCGATGTGCTCGATCATCTTGCCGGCCGCTTTGACTGGATCTTGCTCGAAATCCCATCGCCCCTTGAAGATCTCGTCGAATCCCTCAAAGAGCTCGCGGGTGACCTCATCGCTTCCCAGGGTGGGCCATGTTACACCGAAAACCGTGTATACGCCGGAGGCCACAAAATACTGCCCGATCGAGATGGCCTTCTCGCTCATCCACTCCGGGGCCGCTCCGGCGGCCGGAAGGTCGCTGATATCATCCCCGAGGCCGCCGTCCTTGACCACAGCCGTGGCTGCCATGAGGATCCGGCTGTTGTCCACGCAGGACCCCATGTGGAGGACCGGAGGGATCCCCACCGCCTCGCAGACCGAGGCCAATCCCTCGCCGGCATACTTGTGGGCCGCTTCGGGCGTCAGAAGACCGTACTTGCCCGCGGCCATGGCGCTGCACCCCGTGGTCAGAACGATCACATCGTTCCCGATCAGCTCGAGGATCATCTTTAGATGTGCATCGTCGTGGAGGGTCCTTGCATTGTTGCAGCCCACGACCCCTGCTATCCCCCGGATCCGGCCGTTGATGATGTTGTCGTTCAGGGGCCGGTAGGAAGCCCGATACAATCCTCCCAGCAGATAGTTGATCGTTTCATGGCTGAATCCCACCACGGTGTCGATGCTCTGCGACGGGATCTGAACCTGAGCCCTCCGGTTCGGAAAATTGTCGATCGCCTCGCGGAGAATCCTCTTTGCGATGTTCAGGGCCTCGTGCTCCTCGAACTCGATATGCATGGCCCCTTCGATATGGGCCCGGGGGTCGGTGGTAATAAGCTTGGTATGGTAGCACCGGGCCACATTTACCAGGGACTGCATCTCGCACTGTACGTCCACGGTCATCGCCTCCACGGCACCGGTGATAATGGCGAGCTCCTGCTGGAGAAAGTTGCCGGCCACCGGAATCCCGTGACGCATGAGGATCTCGTTGGCACTACAGCACATCCCTGCGAGATTGATCCCCTTGGCCCCCTTGGACTCGGCGTACTTCCGCATCTCAGGATCCTGGGCGGCAACGACCAGCATCTCCGGGAGCAACGGCTCGTGGCCGTGGACGATGATGTTGACGTGATCCTCCTTCAGCACGCCCAGATTGATCTGACCGGCCACGGGAACGGGATCTCCAAACATGATGTCCTGGAGCTCGGTGGAGATCATCGATCCACCCCAGCCATCGGAAAGGGAACACCGGGCCGCGGCCTTGAGGATGCTCTTGTAATCCTGATCCACCCCGATGTGGGTCCGGTGCATGATTTCAACCACCTCCCGGTCGATCCCCCTCGGCATGGTTCCCGTCTCGCGCCAGAGTTCCTGCCGTTTCAAGGGAGCCCTCTTGGCAAAGAGAATCTCCCCCTCCTGCCGGCCGAACTCAGCCATGGCGATCTCACCCACATCGATGGCGATGTCCTTCAGATCCCGGTTCCCGATCTCCACGCCGAAGTCCATGGCGAGCTGGTAGAGCTTCTGCTCGTCCTTGATCTCGAAATCCGAAACCTCTCCCTTGGCCGTAGCAAGAAAGAGCTCCGCTACCCCCCGGGCGTGGTCTCCGTGGGCCGCGGCGCCCCCTGCGACCATCCGCGCGAAGTTTCTGGCGGAAATCGTCTCCGCGGTCGCACCGCAGACCCCCGTGGGTCTTACGGCGCCTTCTTTCCTCGGTGCCTGGACCCGGCACGGCCCCATGCCGCAGTTCTTGCAGCAGCTCCCCTCGGCCCCTATGGGGCAGGGCTTCATCTTGAGAGCCCGGTCAAAGACCGTCTCCACCCCTTCGGCGGCTGCCTTCTCGATCATCTCCACACTGGCCTGATCCGCACTCTTTGCCTCTGTCTCTGCCATCATGTTCCTCCAGCTAGTTGTTATCTCTCAGAACCCTCAACCCGCTGCCATAAGGTCGTTCACCATCTCCCTGGTCAGCCTTACAGCATCCGGGTGTCTCATGACCAGAATGTCGGCACCGGCAAGGAGAAGGATAACGGCCGTCACCGCCTCCATGAGTATCCCCCTCTTTCCAGGATCGCCCATGGCCGGGGCCTCTTGTTCGCTGAGCTTCGCTTCCTTGGTCTTCCAAACCTCCCTGGCCATGTTGCAGATCATGGGAAACTGAAGCCGCTCGTCCTGCTGGGTCAGGGCTGCCATCCTCATCCGTTCCATCACCGAATAGGTGTATTCGATCCCGTAGCCCAACCCCCCGGTGGTTGGATCGACCAGGATCTGCTCATCCGGCACGCCGAGGTTCCCCAGAAGAATGTTTAGCTGTTTGGCGAGATTTATGTCGATGGGTGTGGACGCGACGACCGTATGCTTGTAGGCAATGGCGCCGGCACCGATTTGCTTGTAGTTGCCCTCAACCACCGGACCGATGATCACGTTCCTCCCCTCGCAGACTTCGGCCACCCTTCTGAGGACCTCTGCGTCCTTCTCATCGTTGTCCACCCCCCAGACAATGAGGGGGACATCGATGGCATCCGCCACCCTCCTGGCCGTCTCCGCCGCCTCATCGGAGGAACGATTCAGGCCGTTCGGATCGGTGCTGATCAGCTCGAGATAGACAAGGTCGGCCTTGTACTGCTCCACGTTCCTCTTCGCCCAAGCCACGGGATCGTCCGTCACGCCCTCAAAGGGTTTCAAGGCCTCCTCTGCCCACTCTTCGGGAGGTGCATCGTAGACCTCCATGGCGATCCGAGGGGGATTGGGCATCTCGCCCTCGAACAGATGAAAGGGGTAGGAGGTCTCGTCTCCGACTTCGACCGCTCTGTCCGGTCTGCCCACCTTGATACTCTTGATTTTGCCCGTGTAGTTTATCTTCGGTATTTCAAAAGCCACAGTCCTCACCTCCCTGGGTCATCAACCCGTCACGCCGGTGTCTTCCTCTTTTCACTGCCGTACCACTCATCGCTGAACCAGTACCTCTCGCCGGTCTTCAGGTAGGCAAGCATCTCCTCCCTCGACCTGAGCTTCTTCCTCCACTGGAAGGGAGATTCCGGCTTGCCCTCTTCATAGATACCGCCGAGAATCTTTACCTTCTTCCCGTCAAAAGAGACCCTCTCCTCGACCTTCTCTTTCATAGCCTCTCCTTTCGTGGCCCGTGGTCCCCTGGGCAAAGTATCATGCAACTCCAGCGGCGAGCTTGGCCGCCTTGACGGTGTTCATCATCAACATGGTGATTGTCATGGGGCCTACCCCCCCGGGCACGGGGGTTATCATGGCGGCCTTCTCCTTGACTCCGTCGAAGTCAACGTCACCACAGAGCTTCGCCTTCCCCTCGGGGGTCTTCCCGATGCGGTTGACTCCCACATCAATCACCACCGCTCCGGATTTCACCATGTCTGCCGTGACGGCCTTGGGTTTGCCCGCTGCCACAATCAGGATGTCGGCCCTCCGCGTATGAAAGGCTATATCCCTCGTCCTGGTGTGGCAGACGGTCACCGTGGCGTTCGCCCCCTTGGCCTTCTGGAGGAGGATGTTGGCAATGGGCTTGCCCACGATATTGCTCCTTCCCACCACAACGACTTCCGCTCCCTCGATCTCGGCCCCTGATCGAATCAAGAGCTGCTGGATGCCGGCCGGTGTACACGGGAGATAGTCGGGCTCCCCGATCATGAGCTTGCCCACATTCACGGGATGGAAGCCATCAACATCCTTTTTCGGATCGATGGCATAGAGGACCCTGTTCTCGTCTATGTGCTTGGGCAGAGGGAGCTGGACCAGAATACCGTGAATCTTGGGATCCCTGTTGTATCGGTCTATCAGCTTCAACAGATCCTCTTCTGATATTCCCTCGGGTTGATTGTCTTGGACCGAATAGAAACCGAGCTCATGGGCCGTTCTCTGCTTGGCCGTCACATAGCTCACCGAGGCGGGGTTCTCCCCCACCAGTATGGTGACGAGGCCGGGTTCCACGGCATGGGCCTTCTTGAGATTCTCCACCTCCGCTTTCAGCTCTTCCCGGATCTGCCGGGCAACTTCCGTCCCGCTGATGATCTTGGCTGACATACCTAACTCCCCCTTCTTCGACTCCCCTTGCCCAGGTCAGCCGGGCAGGGACTTGAAAAAAACGCTGGCGCCTCCCGGCGCCCCACCAGGAGCCGGCCCTAAGACCGTCCCCTGCAGAAACCGTCCGGAGACCCATTCTACGGAATCAGCTTGTCGAAAATCTCCCACGAGGCGCGTAGGGCTACTGAATCCCTGGGAAGCGTGGATGTCGGCCTGCCCTCCAGATCGTACTGGTAGACCACCGGGTCAGCGGGTATCACACCGGCAACGGGCAGAGAGAGCTTGTCGGCTTGAGACACGATTTCCGGTTGAGGACCGTTCTCCACACGATTCAACAGGAGAAACGCCCGCCCTACCTCCAGGTTGAGTTCCCTGATCAGATCTCGAATCCGCGCCCCGGTAAGAACCCCACGGGCGCTCGGATCCGATACGATCAGAAGGAGATCCACATTGCGGGTAGTCATGCGACTAAAATGTTCCATCCCTGCTTCGTTGTCTATCACCACGTAGGGGTAGTTGCCAGCAAGGATGTCGATGCATTTCCGGGCCAGGGTATTGGCAGCACAGTAGCAACCCGGGCCTTCCGGCCGGCCCATGGCGATCAGATCAAAACCGTTTTTCTCCACCAGAGCCTCCTGAATCTTGTACTCGAACCAGATGTCCTTGGTCATCCCCACAGGGACATCCTTTTTCATCAGGTCCCTGGCTTCACCGATCGTCGCCTTGACCTCGACTCCCAGAACCTCGTTGAGATTGGTGTTCGCATCGGCATCAACGGCCAAAACCGGTTTCTTCCCCCTGTCGAGGAGGTATTGGATCAGGAATCCCGCAATGGTCGTCTTCCCCGTACCCCCCTTTCCCGAAACAGCGACTGTAAAAGACACGGTGCCCTTTCTCCCTTTCGGCCATCAAGGAGCATGGAGACCGACCCGTCACCATCCTTGACAGCCCTCCAGTCCTCATGCCTCCTCAGTCGGATGCCGGAACTCGGAAGCCGAGCAGACGGCATACACCCTTTTCAGGCTGGAAGACCTGCAGTCCCCCTGGGGTGGAATCGAGGAGGGGACAGATAGGACACCATATTATATCGATTCCATTCGGCACTTTTCAAGGGAAACCCCGTGGATTTCCTTGGCTTCCATCTCTCCCGTGGCACTCTCCTATCCGAATCGGTCCGATGAGTGATAGCAAACGATTTCACACCGCGAGGCCCACCTAGAAGAGCCCCTTCACCTTCCCCGTATTGACATCCACATCTATCTTCCGGAAGGCCGGATCAGAAGCGGTACCCGGCATCAGCCGGATGTCACCGGCCACCGGTACCACGAAACCGGCTCCTCGATAGGTGAGAATGTCCCGGATCGGCAGGGTCCAGCCCTTGGGCGCCCCCTTGATTGTGGGATCATGGGTCAGGCTCAGGTGGGTCTTTACCATACATGTCGCCAGCTTGCTCAACTCGGGATCGTTCTCCATCCGTTTGGCTTTTTCCTCGGCCACCGGTGTGTAGCTCACCGCAGCGGCTCCGTAAACCTCCTTGGCGATGGTCTCGATCCGCTGCCGGAGGGGCATCTCATCCGGATACAGGAACCTGAAATGACTCTCGTCCTCGCATGCATCGATCACAGCGTCAGCCAGTTCCAGAGCCCCTTCCCCTCCCTTCAGCCAGTGCTCCGAGACCGCGACTCTTGCACCTGCGGCCTCACAATGCTTTCTCAGGAGAGCGATCTCGTCCTTGGTGTCGGTGTGGAAGCTGTTGATACAGACAACCGGGCTGATGCCGGATTTCTTGACCGTCTCGATATGGGCGAGGACGTTGGGAATTCCCTTTTCAAGCAGCTCAAGGTTCTCAGTGGTATAGGCGGAATCCAGAGGCTGACCGGGCGCAACCCTGGGGCCGCCGCCGTGCATTTTCAGAGCCCTGATGGTAGAGACAATGACAGAACACTGAGGGATCAAACGGCTGAACCGGCATTTTATGTTCCAAAACTTCTCAAAGCCGATGTCGGCTCCAAAACCGCTCTCTGTCACATGGTAGTCGGAAAGCTTCAGGCAGACCTCGTCCGCCACGATGGAAGACTGGCCCACGGCAATATTTGCAAAGGGCCCGGCATGGACCAGCACGGGCTGCCCTTCCAGGGATTGAAGCAGGTTGGGGTTCATGGCCTTCACCATCCAGGCGGTCATGGCACCGGCCACCTCGAGATCCGTGGTCGTGATGGGTCTGCCCTGCTTGTCATAGGCAACCACGACCCGGCCGATCCTCTCCCTAAGATCTTTCAGATCGCTGAAAACCGAAAGAATCGCCATGATTTCAGAACTGACCGAGATGGCAAACCCCGACTGCATCATAAAGCCGTCCATCTTCCCCCCCAGGCCGATAATGATGTCCCTCAGGGCCTGGGCACAAAAATCCATGACCCATTTCATTTCCACGTTCCGGGGATCGATATTGAGCCTTTTCAACCCCTTCTTGGCTAGGGTTTGGTCATCGTAGTTGAACTCATGCTGGAGGCGGGAGGTGACCGCCACCATGGCGAGGTTGTGGGCATTGGTCACGTTGTCGATATCCCCGGTGAGGCCGAGAGAAAAAGCCGTCAGGGGGATGCACTGGGACAATCCGCCGCCCGCGGCACTTCCCTTGATGTTGAAAGTAGGGCCGCCCGATGGTTGCCGGATGGCGCCCGTCACGTTCTTCCCCCTCAGGGCAAGCCCCGGTATCAGGCCCATCGTGGTCGTGGTCTTCCCTTCACCCAGAGGGGTGGGGGTGATCGCCGTAACCTCGATGTACTTGCCGTTGGGTCGGTCTTTCAGCCGCTCAAGGACCCTCATGAAATCGATCTTGCCCAGGGTGTGTCCCATGGGGATCAGTTCCTCTTTCTCGAGCCCCATCTCATCGGCAAGCTGAAAGACCGGCTTCATGTCTTTTTCGACTGCTTCCGCAATCTCCCAATCCGCCATTTTTCTTGGATCCAGACCCTTCAGAGACATTGATCCTTTCCTCCTTCAAGAATTGTCGGTTTCCTCCAAGACCCCTTAGGAAGGGCAGCCTCTTCGTCTCTGCCTGCACCCCCAGGCCCTTCCCGCATCGTAAGAATCGCTGGCCTCCATTCCTCCAAGCGGCAGAACCGGGGGTTCCCCATATGTGATAATTGGCACAATGTATGCCATCGACCCGGCTTTGTCAAGAGAAAAAGACGTGG
The DNA here is from genome assembly GCA_019308905.1 of Deltaproteobacteria bacterium. NCBI lineage: Bacteria > Pseudomonadati > Myxococcota > Myxococcia > Deltaproteobacteria bacterium. The sequence goes on along the minus strand of JAFDHF010000034.1, from coordinate 399 downwards.
AGTTTCCCGACTTTTGGAGAACACCCTTGGCTCCGCGCGACATCGCGGGAGCGGTGGGGTACCCATCAAGGGCGAGCGGGGATGGGCGTGTTCGTGAGTCGTGGGCGTGGCTCGTGTTCGTGAGTCGTGTTCGTGAGTCGTGGGCGTGAGTCGTGTTCGTGAGTCGTGTTCGTGAGTCGTGGGCGTGACTCGTGTTCGTGAGTCGTGGGCGTGAGTCGTGTTCGTGAGTCGTGGGCGTGGGGGAGGGGCAGGAACCGTCCGCTTTGTACAGCTACCGGGACGACCCCCGGGGTGAAGGGGCGGACTCCTCTCCGCCATGAACATTCACGGAAGCAGAGGAGGTCTGTTCCCCCAAAAGAGGAACAAACCGTGAAGCACACCGGCGCTATAGATCCCTGC
>JAFDHF010000033.1 GCA_019308905.1 Deltaproteobacteria bacterium | reverse complement strand
CTTTTTGCCTCCAAAACAGGAATAACGCCCAATCTGGTAAGAAGAGAAGTTGAGGGTCAACTGTTACTGCCTTTTGCCGTTCAACTTTTCTAAAAATTTTGGGGAAAGTCCTCAGTCTCTTCTCCCTTGCAATCTCAAGGGATATCGGGTAATTTTCCCTTGTCGCGAGGACTGGTCTGCTTCCGGGGGCGAGGCTGAGCCGATACAGAGAGTCGCAGCCGGCCTGGGAGAGGCTTTCGGAATTCCTTTTTTTGTCAGTTCCTTGGCGGTGCCGGCGGACTGAAGAGGGTGCTGGGGATGGAGAAGAGCTTGAAGTGGAGAGGGTTGCTCGTACTTGTCGTGACAGTGGTGGCTTTGCTTTATCTCGTACCTACACTGGCCAAGAAAGTCCCCAAATCATGGCCGCGGACTTTCTCCAAGAAGATTTCGCTTGGTCTGGATCTTCAGGGGGGGATGCATCTCGACATGGAGGTCCGGACCGACAAGGCGATAGAGAACGAAGTGATTCGTGTAAAGGACGACATTCGGAGCCTTCTCAACAAGAAGAAGATTTGGGCTCGTTCGGTTGAAAGAAAGGAAAACAACGATATCGTTATACGATTTCTGTCCCCTGAGTTGAAAGATCAGGGCAGGAGCCTGATTGAGAAGTATTACCCGGACTGGATCGTTGAGAACACTCCTGCGGAGGATGCCAAAACCCTCAGGCTGAGACTCAAGGAGGAGGCCAAGCAGCAGATCGCGGATCTCGCAGTCAGACAGGCCAGGGAGGTGATCGAGAGGCGAATCAACCCGGAAGGGGTGAAAGAGCTCCCGATCCAGACCATGGGGCGAAACAGGATCATCGTTGAATTGCCCGGGGTTGAGGATCCTGAAGCCGCCCGGCGGATCATCGAGAGAACAGGCCAGTTGAGCTTTCACATGGTCCTTGAAACCGCCCCCAATGAACAGGCCCTGCTGGATCGCCATGGGGGGAAGATTCCCGATGGGACAATGGTTCTCATGGGCAATGAGAACGGGAGAACCGTGGCATTTCTCCTTGAGAAGGAGGCCAAGGTCACGGGGGCAGACCTCAAAGACGCCCGGGTGGGTTACGATGAGTACGGCCAGATCGCGGTCAACTTCGAGCTCAACTCCAAGGGGGCTAAACGCTTCGGTCTGCTCACCGGAAAGAACATCGGCAAGCGCCTGGCCATCGTTCTGGAGGGAAAGGTGCAATCCGCTCCGGTTATCCGGTCAAAGATCACGGACAGGGGCCAGATCACGGGAAACTTCACCCCCGAGGAAGCACAGGAGTTGCAGATCGTGTTGAGGTCAGGTGCCATGCCCGCTCCGGTGGAGTTTCGCTACCAGAGTATTGTCGGGCCTTCCCTGGGAAGCGACTCGATCCGAAGGGGGGTTCGCGCGGCCGCTATCGGGGGAGTACTCGTTGTCCTGTTTATGGTTCTCTATTACAAACTCTCGGGAGTCATCGCCGACCTGGCCTTGGTATTGAACATGATTTACATACTCGCCGTTCTTGCCGGCTTTCAGGCAACCCTGACACTGCCCGGTATTGCAGGAATCGTATTGACCATCGGCATGGCCGTGGATGCAAACGTTTTGATCTTCGAGCGGATCCGAGAGGAGTTGAGAACGGGGAAGACACCTCGCACGGCCATCGAGGGAGGATTCTCCAAAGCCCTTCTCACGATTCTCGATGCCAACGTTACTACCGTGATCGCCGCGGTGGTGCTCTTTCAGTTCGGTACAGGACCTGTCAAGGGGTTCGCCGTGACTCTCACTATCGGTATCATAGCTAGTCTGTTTACGGCCCTTTTTGTCGCGAGACTGATCTTCGACTTTCTCACGATCAGGATAGGGATAAAGAAGGTCAGCATCTGACCGAAGTGTCCGGTTGAAGCTCGATCGGGCATTTCCTGGGGGAATCGATGGAGTTTATCAAACCCGGTATCAATATCGATTTCGTGGGATATAGGAAGTACGCCATACTGCTCTCGGGGGCTCTGATCCTTGTGAGCATCCTCTCCCTCGTCGTTCATGGGGGGCCGAATCTCGGCGTCGATTTCAGAGGAGGGACCCTGGTCCAGCTCAAAGTCCCACCCGGGGTCGGTATAGCCAGGATCAGAGAGGGGCTCGAGGCGATCGGGATCAGAGGAGCAGAGGTCCAGCGGTTCGGCGATCCGAGAGACAACGAGTATATCATCAGAGTTGAGATGGCCGAGACAGGCCTGGAAAGTCTCTCGGACCGGATCAGAGCAGGTCTCGAGAAGAGATTCGGCTCCCAGACCGTAGAGATCCGCCGGGTCGAAATGGTGGGCCCGAAGGCAGGAAAGGAGTTGACGGACAAGGCCCTGTTCGCCCTGTTTTTTGCCATCCTCTTCATCGCGGTCTATATTTCAGGCCGTTTCGAAATGAAGTGGATGCCGAGTGCCCTGATGGCCCTGTCCATAGGGATCCCTTCCTATCTTCTGAGGGAGATAATCGGATTGTCCTATCTCATAATCCTGGCTGTGCTGATTACTCTCGCTCTGTGCGTGATGCTCAGGTTTCGTTACGCCCTCGGGGCGGTGGTTGCCCTGATTCACGACGTGATAATCACCGTGGGAGCATTCTCCCTGACGAACAAAGAATTCACCCTTCCCATCGTGGCGGCGCTGTTGACCATCATCGGTTACTCGCTGAACGACACGATAGTTGTCTTCGATAGAATCAGGGAAAATCTGAAGAAGCTGAGAAGACGGGCGTTGGGGCAGATAGTCAACACAAGCATCAACGAGACCCTCAGTCGGACTACCCTTACCTCCCTGACCACGTTACTGGTCGTTGTGGTGCTTTTCCTCATCGGGGGTGGGGTTATTCATGATTTCGCCTTCGCCCTTCTGGTAGGAGTTATCGTGGGTACCTATTCGTCGATCTTTGTGGCGAGCCCCATTCTCCTCTTCATGGAAAAGAAGGGGGGTACGGGCCGCCGCCGGTCGAAGCGATAAACCGGGCCGATGGATCCGGGCAGGGACCAGGGGACGGGTGGTCCAACCTTGACAAGAAGAGCGGAATACCTTATTTTAACTCTCCATCGTGACAGGGAAACGAAGCCATGAAGACCTTTAGTGCAAAGAAAGAGGAGATCGAAAGAAAGTGGTACCTTGTCGACGCTTCGGGCAAGGTTCTGGGCCGCCTGGCCAGCCGTCTGGCAATGGTGCTGAGGGGGAAGACCAAGCCTATCTACACTCCCCATGTGGATACCGGTGACTACGTGGTGGTGATAAACGCCGAGAAGATCCTGCTTACCGGCAGGAAGATGGAGAACAAGGTCTACTATCGGCACTCAGGGTATCCCGGAGGCTTGAAGTCGACCACTGCCAGGGCGCTCCTCGACACCAAGCCAGAGAAGCTGCTCAAGAAAGCGGTGAAGGGCATGCTTCCGAAGAATCCTCTCGGCAGAAAGATGTTCAAGAAACTCAAGGTCTACAAGGGACCGGACCATCCCCATCAGGCTCAGCAGCCTCAACCCCTGGAGACGTGAAGTCGAGAAGGGGGGATTCCGGGGAACACGGGGAATGCTCTCCATGTGAGAGAAGCGGAAGGTTTCCAGGAAAAACTCCGATGGGCCGAGCGGCCGGGTTCCAGTACTGTTTTTTTGGAGGAGAAATGGTTGACAGGTGCTATGCTACGGGAAGGCGGAAGACCTCGGTTGCGCGAGTCTGGCTGCAGCCTGGAGAGGGCAGGTTCAAGGTCAACAACAAGACTCTGGACGAATTCTTCGGCAGGGAGACCCTCAAGATGATCATCAACCAGCCTTTTGAGGTGACCGAGACCCTGGGGCAGTTCGATGTCTACGCCAATGTACGGGGTGGTGGGATATCGGGGCAGGCCGGAGCCATCAAGCACGGCATAGCCAGGGCTCTGCTGGAGGCCAAGCCGGAATGCCGTGAATCCCTTAAGAAGGCTGGTTTTCTGACTCGTGACCCCCGTGTGAAGGAGAGAAAGAAGTACGGAAAAAGAGGAGCCCGGGCAAGCTTTCAGTACTCGAAGCGTTAGACAAGGAGGCCTCCGGGCCTCCTTTCTGTTGGTGGGTGGCTACGAGTCGTTTGAACCCTTCGGTCCCTGGCTTTTGGCCGGAGGCCGGAGGATTTGATCGCTTCAGACCTCGCGGTGAGATAGAGGATATGCTCAGAGTGGCTGTTATCGGGGCGACCGGCTATACAGGGATGGAGTTGGTCCGCCTTCTGCTCCGCCATCACCGGGTTCGGGTCTCTGCCCTTACGTCCCGCAAATACCAGGGGCAGGCCATGGGGGCGGTCTTCCCTGCCTTGAGAGGGATGACCGACCTGATCTGCGAATCCCTCGACCTCGAGAAGCTCGCCGGAAGATCGGATTTTGTCTTTACCGCCCTTCCCCACAAGGCGGCCATGGAAGTGGTTGCCGGTTTCTATGGACTCGACAAGCAGGTGGTCGACCTGAGTGCTGATTTCCGGTTTAGGGACCCCCGGATCTATGAACAGTGGTACCAGCCCCATCGATACGAGGCCTTGCTCGGCAAGGCGGTCTACGGCCTTCCGGAGATTCATCGAGACGCCATCAGGCGGGCTCGCATCGTTGGGAATCCTGGTTGCTATCCCACGGGAGCCGTTCTTGCGTTGGCACCGCTGATCAAGGCAGGACTCGTCGACCTGTCGTACATCGTGATCGACGCCAAGTCAGGGGCAAGCGGGGCCGGTCGTGACCCCTCGCTGGCAACCCTCTACTGTGAAGTGAACGAAGGGTTGAAGGCATACAAGGTTCTTGAACACCGGCATGGTCCTGAGATCGAGCAGGAACTGGTTTCTCTGGCTGGAGAAGACGTGGGACTTGTCTTTGTGCCTCACCTCGTTCCAATGGGGAGGGGGATTCTGAACACGGTCTACGTCAGGCTGACGCGCACCGAAGATACGGAAGGCCTCATGGCCATATATGCAGACTTCTACCGAGGGGAACCCTTTGTGAGGCTTCTCCCAGGCGGAGAGTTTCCGAATGTCTCCCACGTGCGGGGTTCGAACTTCTGTGACATAGGCCTGAAATCGTCAGAGGACGGGACAAGGGCGGTCATTGTCTCGGCCATAGACAACCTCGTAAAGGGCGCCTCGGGGCAGGCAATCCAGAATATGAACCTGATGTGTGGATTTCCCGAGACCGAGGGCCTGGAAGGGATTGCGCTGTTTCCGTAAGAGCCTGCCGCACCGTTATAGCCTCCAGAGCTTTTTCGTCATCCTGCGAATCGAGAAATGTCCCTAAGAACATGAGAGTCTAACAGACAGAAATGGGGGAATCTCTTTGGTTTTTACTTTTCCCCTCTATTCTGCTAAATTACATGAGGAAAATTTCTTGTGGAGGACCCGATAGTCTCGTCATGGCTCCTCGAACCCCTATGATCCAGCAGTATCTCCGAATCAAAAGCCAGTATCCCGATGCTATTCTCTTTTACAGGATGGGGGATTTCTACGAGATGTTTTTCGAGGATGCCGTAGTAGGTTCGCGAGAGCTGGAGATCACCCTTACATCGAGAAACAAGGGGGATGAACAGAGTGTGCCTCTCTGCGGTGTCCCCTATCATGCCGCCGATGGTTACATCGCGAGGCTCGTTCAGCGGGGATACAAGGTAGCCATATGCGAGCAGACAGAGGATCCGAAACAGTCCAGGGGGCTGGTCAATAGAGAGGTGGTGCGGGTCGTCACACCCGGGACGGTTGTAGACAGCGACTACCTGGAGGCCAGGTCCAACAACTATCTCATGGCTGTATTCCGCAAGGAGAGCCGATTCGGAATAGCTCTGCTCGATCTTTCCACAGGGGAATTCAGAACCTGCTGTGTTGGAGACGCCGAGCGCCTCGTGGGTGAGGTGATCAGGAATGAACCCAGGGAGGTTCTTGTGCAGGAGGAGTTCCAGGGTACGCCTGAATTCGATTCCTTCAAACAGGCGGTCGGCAGGGGCTTCATCAACCCGCTTCCAAGTCTCTACTTCGATGCCCACGAGGCAGCCCGCTCCCTGAAGAACCGGGGACTGCTCTCTGAGGGGGTACCCGTGGAAGACCTCGATTCAGAAGAGGCACTGGCCGCTTCAGCGGCTGTGCTCCGGTATGTCGAGGAGAACCAGGGGGTCGCGCCCGCCCATCTCCAGAGGATTTCTCCATTCCACGTGGACGACTACATGGTTGTGGACGAAACCACAAGGAGAAACCTGGAACTCACCGAAAGTCTGGCCGAGGGGAGGGTCAAGGGATCGCTCCTGGGACTCCTGGATGAAGCCGTGACTGCTATGGGAGCGAGAATGGTTAAGAGATGGGTACTCTACCCGCTACTCGATGTGGAGAAGATCGAGGCCCGGTTGGATGCCGTGGATGAGCTCGTAAGGAGAAAGATGGGGTGTCTCGATCTCAGGGAGGCCCTCAAGGGCGTCTATGACTTGGAACGGTTGAACTCCCGTATTGCCATGGCCCGGGCCAATGGCAGGGATCTGGTCGCTCTGAGGAAGTCGATCCAGGTTCTTCCTACCATCGCCGGGATTCTTAGGGGCTTTGAGGCCCCTCTGTTCAAAGAGATCTCCGCAGGCCTGGACGATCTGCAGGACGTGGGCCGCCTCATCGGGGAGAGCATCACCGACGACCCTCCCATGACCGTGAGGGAAGGAGGAATCATCAGGGAAGGATACAACGGGGAACTGGATGAACTCAGGCGGGTGATCAGAGAGGGGAAGACGTGGATAGCCCGCCTCGAGAGAGAGGAGAAGGACCGAACCGGTATCAATTCCCTAAAGGTCCGTTTCAATCAGGTCTTCGGGTACTACATCGAGATTACCAGGCCCCAGTTGCACAGAGTGCCGGAGGATTACATCCGGAAGCAGACCCTCACCCATGGCGAACGGTTCATTACACCCCGCCTGAAAGAGTACGAGTCCCGTGTGCTGGGAGCCGAAGAGAAGATCAAACGGCTCGAGTATGAGCTGTTCGACGGGATCAGGAAGAGGATCTCGAGAGAGAGCCAGAGGATACAGCAGACCGCATCGGACCTTGCAAGAATCGATGCTCTTGCTTCTCTTGCTAGAGTTGCTGACTCCAATGGCTACAGCAGGCCGCGTCTCAACAGGGGTACGGAGATCGACATCCGAGGCGGGAGGCACCCCGTGGTGGAGCAGATGCGTCCGTCCGAGGTCTTTGTTCCCAACGATCTCCTGTGCGACTGCAAGGAGAATCAGCTTCTCATCATCACGGGGCCGAACATGGCAGGGAAATCGACTTTTCTCCGGCAGGTGGCCCTGATAGTCCTCATGGCCCAGATGGGAAGCTTCGTGCCTGCCGAGTCCGCTACGATCGGCATCGTGGACCGTATATTCACGCGAGTGGGAGCCTCTGACAACCTGGCACGGGGGCAGTCCACCTTCATGGTGGAGATGACGGAGACCGCCCGTATTTTGAAAGATGCCACCCCGAGGAGTCTGATCATCCTCGACGAGATCGGGAGGGGGACGAGTACGTTCGACGGGCTGAGCATCGCCTGGGCAGTGGCCGAGTACCTCCATGACGCTCCAGGCCTCGGGGCGAAGACCCTATTTGCCACCCATTATCACGAGTTGACGGAACTGGCTCTCACCAAGCCGCGGGTGGCGAACTTCAATTTTGCCGTAAGAGAATGGAACGACGAAATCATATTCCTCAGGCGGCTTGTTCCGGGTGGCACGAGCCGGAGTTACGGTATCCAGGTTGCCCGGCTTGCCGGCCTCCCAGAGGAGGTCGTAGAGAGGGCCAAGGAGATCCTAGGAAACCTTGAAAGAGGTGAGTTGACCCAAGGGGGCGTTCCTCGCCTCGCCTTGGGCAAGGGAAGGGAGGGCTTGCCCCGTCAGCTGGGGCTCTTTCCGCCCGGGGATGATTGGATCAAGAAGGAGCTGATGCAGCTTTCTATCGATACCATGAGCCCAGTTGAGGCTCTCAACAAGCTCTATGAGCTGAAGAAGAGGACAGAAGAGGGGCGATAGATCCTATCCATGGATTTTTCCAGGGCAATCAATCGAATGGTGGACGAGCAGATTGTCGCCCGGGGCATAAGGGACTCGAGGGTGATCAGTGCCATGCGCGAGATTCCCAGGCATCTCTTTGTGGAAGAAGCCCTTCAGGGTCAGGCATACAACGACTATCCCCTTCCCATCGGGCATGGCCAGACGATCTCCCAACCTTACATGGTCGCTCTAATGACGGAGGCTTTGGAGCTCAAGGGCAACGAGAAGGTTCTCGAAATCGGGACAGGTTCCGGCTATCAGACGGCGATCCTGGCGAAACTCGCGGAAAAGGTCTACAGTATAGAAAGAATCAGTGAGTTGGCCACAAGGGCGCGGAAGATCCTCGACCAACTGAACTGCTACAATGTGGAGATCAGGATTTTTGACGGGACATACGGATGGAAGGAGAAGAGCCCCTTTGATGGAATCATCGTCACCGCCGGGGCTCCTGATATCCCGCAGCCTCTCTTGGATCAATTGGCACCCGGAGGTCGCCTGGTGATACCTGTGGGGGAGACGGGTCTCCAGGACTTGTTCCAGATTACCCGGAAGGACCGTGAGATCATCAGGAAGAATCTCGGAGGGTGTCGATTCGTGAGGTTGATCGGGAGGTATGGCTGGGAAGGAGGGCGATGAGAGAACCTGAAGGATCAGGAGGCGTGCTCTTCTGTTTGGGAGGATCCATGCGGCCCAGGATGGTTGCCATGGAACCGGCGTGCAGGGAGTCCGGTTCTCCGTGCTGTGGGGGAACCCGTGAAACCGGTTTCGATACCCCGTACTGGGGAGGAAAGGTCTCTCTCAATGGGAGGTCGACCCCTGTGCTTCCCTTGCTCGCTGGACTGATTCTTGCCTTGGTCTCTGCAGGAGTCGGGTGTGCGGGTTCTCCCGTCAAGGCCGTCGAGAAAGCCGAGGGGCGACAGAGGGGTGTCTACCACAAGGTGAAGAGGCACCAGACCCTCTGGCGCATCTGTAAGACGTATGGGGTGGATATGGCAGAGGTTGCCCGCATCAACGGTATCCGGGATGTGAACAGCATCAGGGCAGGCCAGAAGATCTTTATTCCAGGAGCGGAGAAGGTTCTCCCCGTGGGGATCTACATCGAAGACCTGGGTGGCTCGGGAAAGAAACCCAGGGAGGTCGACCTTGCCAGTGCAAAGGGACGCTTCATCTGGCCTGTTCGAGGGGCCGTTCTCAGGGGCTTCGGGCGGAGCCGCGGCAGGAGGCACGACGGGATCGATATCTCCGCTCCCAAAGGAACACCCGTGAGAAGCATAGATTCCGGCAAGGTCATATACAGTGGTCACGAGATCAGGGGATACGGAAACATCGTGATCATCAAACACGGCCCGGTTTTCACCTCGGTTTACGCACACAACGAAGTGAACCTGGTGCGTGAGGGTGATTCGGTCAAGAAGGGGGATCCCATCGCCCGAGTGGGAAACACCAGGAGGGGGGGCAAGCCCTATCTCCATTTTGAGATCAGGAATTTCAACAGGCCCGTCGATCCTCTTCGGATTCTGCCTTAGGGGGAGTTCTTGGACGACCGCGACGAATCCAACCACGTAGTCGGTGACGAAGACGAGACCGGAGATTTCCTCGACCAGGACGAGGAAGAGTCGAGGGACTCTATTCAGATCTATCTCCGGGAGATCCGGAAATCTCCCCTGTTGTCGTCCAAACAGGAGAAGGAACTCGCTGTAAGGATAAGCAAGGGGGATGACAAGGCTCGCAACGAGATGATCGAGTCGAACCTGAGGCTGGTGGTGAAGATAGCGAAGAAGTACCTCCACCGAGGGCTGGCACTCTCGGATCTCATCGCAGAGGGCAATATCGGGCTGATCAAGGCTGTGGAGAGGTTTTCTCCAAGCCGTCAGACTCGATTCTCCACGTATGCTACCTGGTGGATCAAACAGTCCATTGAGAGAGCCGTGGCCAACCAGTCGAGGATCGTTCGGCTTCCCATTCATGTGGCCAGCGACTTGGGTCGATTGATGCGGGCAGCAAAGAACCTGAACCAGACCCTTGGAAGAGAACCCACCATAGATGAGATCGGGGAGGCGATGAGGGTGGGGTCCCGGGAGGTCCATAGTTTGATGGAGCTCCTTCGGAAGACGTACTCCATCGAGAACTCCATCTCCGACGACGGATACCAGCTTCTGGACGTAATCCGCGATGAAAGCTCGGAGAAGCCTTTCACGGTTATCGACCGTTTTGAACGGGTGGCTGAGATCAAGTCATGGTTGGAGGCGCTCTCGCAGGTCGAGAGAAGGGTTATTTCCTACCGGTACGGTCTCGGAGGCCAGGAGCCAATGACCCTCGACGCTATCGGGAAGATAATGGGCGTAACCAGGGAAAGAATCAGACAGATAGAGAACAAGTCGCTGCTTAAGCTGAGGCGCATTATCAAGAAGAACGAAATCGCCTTCGATGAGACCATGTAGGCCTTGGTAAGGGAAGAGATGGATTCAGGAATCGTGCGGGAAGTGATTCTCAGCGGTTCTATACCTTGATTCGGAGCGCCTTGGGCAAGACCTCGAAAATGACAGGCAGAGTGCCTGCCAGTTCCCCGTCCATTTCGATGAAAACCGGGTCTTTGGAAGTCGCACTCATAGACCTTCCTGCATAGGACTCGATCTCGGGATGCGTCAGGTGGGTGCCACGTCGGAATCTGTGCAGGTAAAGGAGAACATCGCCGAAGGTCACATCCCCGATCAGAACGAACTGGAACAGGCCGTCGTCGATCAGGGCGTCCGGAGCGGCCTTGATGCCTCCGCCGTAGTATTTCCCATTGGCCACTATCATGTTGTTGAGGACGGCGGATCGGGCCGGTCCGTCGTCGATGACAAAGGTGACCTCCTTGTTTCTGTAACCGGGCAGGGTCGAGAGGATCCCCCAGAGAAAGGAGAAGGTTCCCCCCAGCAGCTTGGTGGTGCGATTCACCTTCTCCACCACGGCTCCTCCTGCACCGAAATCCGCCATGTTGATGAAGCACCGGGTTTCTCTTAGTCCCCTGAGGTTCCGGAAGGTCGCCCTGCCCACGTCCACCGGCTTCGTCCGGGTTCCTGTGAGCCGCTCGACACCATGGGAGATGTTCCTGTCCCATCCGAGAGTTCTCGGGAAATCCGCTCCGCTACCCACTGACAGAATCCCGAGAACCGCCTGGGGAAACAGGTTCTCCCCCTTCTCGAAAAAACCGTTTACCACTTCATTGATAGTGCCGTCGCCGCCGACGGCTACAATCATCTCATACCCCTGTTCCAGGTACCGGCGGGTAAGCTCGGTGGCATGGAGCGGTCCCCGGGTGAAAGCGACGTGGAATCCGTCCTGAAACTTCGTCTCCATGAGCCTCTGGATGGCGGGCCACTTGCGGCCTGTGGCTCCGCTTGCTGAACCGGGATTGACTATAGCCAGAGTCTTGAATTGGATGGTCATGGGTTACACGTGGAAGCGTGCGGGATTTTCTTCAAAAACACGGCCGTACTCCTGAAAAAACCGGAGGAACTACGGCCAGGAGTTCCCGGGTCCCTATACTCTAAACCCTTCCGTAAGTCTCCGTCATTTCATGGAGCCCAGACGCCAGTCCCGGCCCCAGATGGTCGGGGAGAAGCCGCCACTGCCAATTACCGTCCGAGGTGGCCGGTCGGTTCATCCTGGCTTCTTGGCCGAGACCTAAGATATCCTGCATGGGGAAGATGACCGTATTAGCCACCGACATCATGAGGAGCCTGACCAACTCCCAGTGGAGCTCGTCGACACGCACCTCCCTGCCGAGGTAGCGGAAGAGTCTCTCCCTGCCCTCCCTTGTCAGCTCGGTTTCAAACCAACCCCTTACCGTATTGTTGTCGTGGGTTCCTGTATAGGCAACGCAGTTTCTTTCCAGATTGTGTGGAATGTATGGATTGGTAGAGAGGTCGCCGCCAAAGGCGAAGAGGAGCACTTTCATTCCTGGAAACTCGAAATGGTTCATTATCTCCCTGACATCCGGAGTGATGACACCCAGATCCTCGGCGATTATGGGGAGGCAGGGGAACTGCCTGGCCAAGTGATGGAAGAGATCCATTGCAGGAGCCTCGATCCATTTTCCATTCACGGCGGTTTCCTCACCTGCCGGTACTTCCCAGAAGGCCACGAGTCCTCGAAAATGGTCTATTCTGACGAAGTCATAGACCCCCATGTTTCTCCTCAGGCGGTCTGCCCACCACCGGTATCCCTCCTGTTTCATGACGTCCCAGCGGTAGATGGGGTTACCCCAGAGTTGCCCGGTTTCGCTGAAATAGTCTGGGGGTACCCCGGCAACGACATAGGGCCTTTTTTGCTCGTTCAGCTTAAACAGCTCGGGTCGGCTCCACAGGTCCGCGCTGTCATAGTTCACGTAGATGGGGAGGTCGCCGATGATCTGGATCCCCCTCTGATGGCAGTATTCCTTGAGAGAATGCCACTGCTTTGAGAAGAGGTACTGGGAGAACTTCGTCACTTCTATGTCACGGCAAATCTCCTGTTCCACCGATTCCAGTGCCTCGGGGGCTCTATCCCGGAGCTGCTCAGGCCATTCGTTCCAGGGTCTTTTGCCCATATGCGCCTTGAGAGCAGTGAAAAAGGCGAACTCCTCGAGCCAGGAAGCGTTCTCCATACAGAATCTTCTGAACTCGCAATCCTCCCCCTTCTTAAGGCTGCCTTCGAAGGCTCTCTCGAGAAGCCCTCTCTTGTACGGAGTTACGGCCCGGTAATCGACGCGATCCGATGGAAAATCAGGCACGGGGTCAAGATCCCTCTCTTCCAGGAGACCGCTTTCGACCATAGACTCAGGACTGATCAACAGCGGGTTTCCTGCAAAGGCGGACGTGCTGTGGTAGGGAGAGTTGCCGTGGCCCTGGTCGGTTGGACTGAGGGGGAGGATCTGCCAGAAACTCTGCCCTGCCTCGGCCAGGAAATCTACGAACCGGTATGCCCACGGACCCATGTCGCCGATACCGAAGGGTGAGGGCAGGGATGTCAGATGGAGTAGAACGCCACTTCCTCTCCGTTTCACGGGCTCCCCTCGTTGACGAGCAGGCAAACAGGGAAGTCGCCGAGCAGGTCACCTATAGAAAAGGCTCCCTCCCTCTTCACCGCACGGTCCAGGATCACATCCCTCCATCTCCTGGGGGATGGAGGAGGAAGAGAAATCTCGGTATCATACCATACTTCTCGACCAAAGGGGTACGCCCCGTCCGGCACGAGGGAGGTCAGGAATCTCGGTACGACCGTTAAGGACCACCGGCTGCCGTGTTTTCGCGCAAAGGCGACCACGTGGTCTTTGAACCTTCCGCTTGCCTCCAGGGGAAGGTATGCGCCCTGGGCAAAAACAGAGGGGTGGGCGTTTCTTGCCTGGAGGGCCCGATGTATGAGAAAGAGCTTTACCCTCCCATCCTCCCTGGCCTGGAGAAGTCGCGCTGCAAGCCCCGGGATGTCCCGGTGGCATTCCTCCCGGATCTCCTTGAGAAACCTCTTTCTGATGTCGAAGTCGACCGGACGGCGGTTGTCCGGATCGACGAGGCTCAAGTCCCACAGTTCGCTTCCCTGATAGAAGTCGGGAACGCCGGGAGAGGTGATCTTCACCAGTGTCTGTGAGAGTGAGTTGAAAACCCCGTACCGCGCGACCATTCTCTGAAATGGAAGGAACTCGTCGAGAAAGGCGCCGTCTCCGGTAGCCCCCAGAATCACTTCGATGAATGAGAGATAGGCCTTCTCGTATTCGAGATCCGGTCTCAGCCAGGCAGTGTGGATTTTGGCCTCCCTCACGGCCTTGACGACATATGCCTTGATTCGCCGGATGAAGAGGGGCAGATCCCTCTCGTGAAACGGGAAAGCGCCTATCAGAGCCTGATAGAAGAAATACTCATCGTTTCGGTCTGGGACGGAGATTCCCCTGACCCGCCTTTTCTTGTCCCTGTTTATCCTGCTCCATATCCGGAGCCTTCTCTCCCATTCCCGGGGTATCTCGGCCAGAACGTCTATCCTGGCCCGGGCATCTTCCCCCCTCTTGGTGTCGTGGGTAGAGGTCGCACTCATGGAGTGTGGCCACAGGCGAGCCCTTTTCTCGTTGAACCGGTGGAATTCTTGGACCGATAGGCCGAACCTCCACGGGTTTCCTCCTACCTCGTTGCAGGAAATGAGCCGGTTGTAAACGTAGAGGGTTGTATCCTCAAAACCCTTGGCCATGAGCGGAGCTGTAAACTGCTGAAACCTCATGACAAAGTGTATCCACTGCCTCCTTTCCGCCTCCGAGAGAGAAGGGGTGAAATCGAGAAGGAGAAGCCTTTCCAACAGGAGAAGCTCATTCAGCAGCCCGGGGCTTTCCCTCTTGGCTCCCTCTATGGCTGCCTTCATAAATGACCGATCCCTCTGGGTGATGGTCTCCCCGTTCATGTAGGTCCTGTAGACCGGAAAGTGGCACATCACTTCCACCAGGGCCCTCTTCAGACCGTAAGGGGTGATGTCACTCCCGTATCTATCCCAGGCCCGTGTCCCCTCCACCAGACGGGCCAGATTGTCGATATCTCCCGCCATATGCTTCCCTAAGATCAGTCTCTTCTTGTCACAAACCAGTCCTTCAGGGGAGGCCCGAAATCCTGCAAAGCTCCTGTACACCCGAGTCAGTTCCTTTTCTCCCTCTTTTTTGCAAAAGAGCCCATTGACATAATTCAGGAAATCATACCCCGTCGTTCCCTGGACCGGCCAGGAGCGGGGAATCTCCTCGTCCAGGTCCAGGATCTTCTCCACGAGGATGTAAGTGTCTCCTGCTTTCTCCCTCAACCTCCTGAGGTAGCCCGAGGGATGGTAGAGTCCGTCAACGTGATCGATCCTCAGCCCGGTGATCCTTCCCTCATCGATGAGTCTGAAGATAAGGGAATGGGTATGAGTGAAAACGGCTTGCTCTTCCATCCTAAGGCAGATCAGTTCATTTATGTTGAAGAATCTTCTGTAATTGATCTCCTCTGTGGCGACTTTCCAGAAGGCGAGTCTGAATCGCTGTTCAGAGAGCAATCTGTTGAGCGGATCGGTGGCTCCGGGTTTTGCGTTTCCGTCGTTAAAGAGGCACAGGTTCTCGTCCACGAACCTCTTGATCTCCCCGTTTCTCCTATAGAGATCCCAGAGGGTGGTCTTGACGAGTCTCACCTGTTCGGATCGTTCCCCGGTTCTCTCTCCAGCGGGGAGAGATTTGACTAGGTAGACCACACCGAGGAACTTGATGAAATCCGGATGGTCCGCGCCCAGACTCCTCCCCAGCTTTTCGAGTCGATGGGTGAAAAAACGGCCGTAGGACTCGATTTTCAAGGGGAGCACAAGATGAGAGTACTTGGCGGCAAGGCCGCTCGGGCCGTATGTGAGCTTGATTTCTCCCTCGTTGAGGCAATCCTGGTAAGACCCGGCCAGGAACGGAGCGAGAAGCCGGCCTTTTAGGTCGCGGCAGGGATGATCCCAATCGATATCGAAAAATCGGAAGAATTCGGAGGCCTCGCCGTTCTCTATCACGTCCATGAGCATTCGATTCTCTTGGTCAAAGGCCATGTGATTGGGAACCACGTCTTGAAGCCATCCCATGTTGTTATGTTTCAGTTCATCGGCTAGTCGATGGAAATCGGAGAGGGAGCCCAACTCGGGGTTCAACCGGTTCGGATCGACTATGTCGTAACCGTGGAGGCTTCCCCGCCTTGCCCTGAAGACGGGTGAGGCGTAGAGGTCAGAGACGCCGAGATCGGCCATGTATGAGACGATACGTCTGGCTCTATCAAAACCGAAAGAGGGGTTGAACTGTATCCTATAGGTAGCTGTTGGGATCCGCATCTTTCCTGAGCCGTGGCTGAATGCTCTCACACTTGCCCCGGGTCCTTTGAGGTCTCCGGCCACCTGTTTTCTCCTCCCCCTTCCAGGCCTCGGTGGTTTCGAACTCCCAAGCCCCGGCAACCGCGCCCTGTCGTGCTCAGACCCCGCCTTCGGCCTGTTCCGTCCGAATCGAGAGCTTCCTGCAGAAGACCTCGAAGCTGGCCGCCCATTGTCTGGCTCTCTCATCGCCCCTGTCGGCCCTGCTCTTTAGGCCCGGGTAGACCTTCTTGAGCATATCATAACAGGCGTTCTGCACCTTCCAGAGATTCACCTCAAAGGGGAGCGACCCCAGCAGGCCCAGTGCCGC
This sequence comes from Deltaproteobacteria bacterium, assembly GCA_019308905.1. NCBI lineage: Bacteria > Pseudomonadati > Myxococcota > Myxococcia > Deltaproteobacteria bacterium. The sequence continues at coordinate 26,353 of JAFDHF010000033.1, read as the reverse complement.
GTCCAGCTTACCGAGCAGGTCGAGGCTTGCAGGCTCCATCAGGAGTTGATCTGCCATCCTTTCCAGACTCCTTCTCAACGTGTATTCCAGGGTGTTCGCTTCTAGGGAGACCCCCTCCATCTCCGCCTCCTCGAGATACGAGGTTATGATCTCCGGATGAAGCTCCTCCTCCTGAAAGGCCCGGCGGAGGCCCGCGTTAAGGGCCAATTCGCTGGCCATATAGAGTACCTTGGGCGGAGGTACCCCTGAATCCTTGAGAAACCGCATGAGCGGTACGTTCTGCTCGTAGAGCTGCCGGTAGATTCCCTCGGCCCCCTTCACGGTGGCATCGAGGATCAGGTCGAGGATCTTCTGCTGCTCGTCCCGGAAAAGGGAGGTCAAGGAATACGTGGAAGCCCCGAAGTGTTTGTCCAAAACGAGTATGGTCTCTGGGAAGTCCGCCCTGCCAAAAGCATCCGAGACCTCTTCCACCAGTGCCTGGTAACTTTCCTCACCCTGGAACTCCCGGACCCCGCAGTTGAGGTTGTGATCACCCAGATGGAGTACGCCGAAGCACAGATACAGGGATTCCCAGGTGATATCCGAGGAGATCCGCGCGCGGCCGACCACGAGTTTCGCTCTTCCAGCCTCCGAGGAGAGGTAGTCCTCCTGGTCCGCGGTATAACAGTAGATCGAGGCTCGTCCCCCGTACTCCTCAAAGAGGGAGCTCACCGCATAGTGGGCGCAGACCTTTTCCAGATCCACCATTGCGGGTTTGACAAACCTGTCGTAGATTCGGCTACCGTCTCCATACTCACCGATATTGCTCTTGGCAGACTCGAGGTGTTGTACGAAACCGAGTTCCATTGCGACCCCGAAGATGTCCTGGCTGAGTTGTAGAGCCCGGCCGGCATACTGGATCACCTGGACAGCCTCGATGCTCGAAAGGTCATCGAAAAACCAGCCGCAACTCGTATACATGAGCATGGCGTGGCGCTGGATCTCCATGAGCTTGAGGACTGCCGTCTTCTCGGGACCTGTCAACTCCCCGGTTGCATGGTGCCGCAGAAATGCCTCCACCCTGTCGTGGGACCTGTCGAGTACGACCCGGATATAGTCGTTCCGTGCACGCCAGAAATCCTTCAATAGGGGGCGGCTCCTCTCCTGGCATGCCGGTGCGAGCTTGTCCCGCAGCCAATCCATTGCATCCCTCAGAGGACCTCGCCACTCTTGATTCCAGCCGGGGTGCTTGCCAGAATTGCACCCGCAGTCACTCTGCCATCTCCCTATGCCGTGGGCGCAACTCCAGGAGGTATTCTCAAAAATCTCCACCTCGTGGCCCGGCGGATGGCGTTCGAGGTATTCCCCGTAATTGGTCATGTGTGCCAGATTTCTGGACTCGATATAGTGGAGGGCATAGGCCAGCGCCATATCCCCGAACCGATGGTGGTGCCCGTAGGTCTCTCCGTCTGTAGCGATATTGACGATCTGAGGCCACGATCGTTCGTCCGAGAACCCGCCCACCAGGCGCTTCGCAAAGGACTCACCGCTCTTTAGGAGTCCTTCGAATGCCACGGCTCGGGAAATGGGCGCGTCATAGAAGAAGAGGGATATGGTCCGGCCGGAGGGGAGGCTCAGGGAATAGGCCATCGTGGGGTCTATCTTTCCCCCGGTCACGTCGCGCCACTGGAGGGTCCCGCGCTGCCTGATCCGCCTTGCCTGATGAGGAGCCAGAACGGTAAAAAGGATTCCCTGCTCCGCCAGGATATCAAGGGTCTCGAGATCGACGGCGGTTTCAGGGAGCCACATCCCCTCGGGCCTGCGCCCGAATCGGTGCTCGAAGTCGGCAATCCCCCAGAGAATCTGGGTGTACTTATCCCGGCGGTTCGCCAGAGGGAGGATCACGTGGTTATAGGCCTGGGCCAAGGCCGAACCGTGTCCTGAGAAGGCCTTGCGGCTCTCCTGGTCGGCCTCCAGGACGGCCCCATAGACATGAGGCGCCTTCTCCTCCAGCCAGCTGAGCAGTGTAGGACCGAAATTGAAGCTCATTTTCGCATAATTGTTGACTATTTGGATAATCTGCCCCTCCTCGTCGAGAATCCTGGAGGTGGCGTTGGTGGTATAGCACTCCTCGGTGATCTTTTCATTCCAATCGTGGTAGGGATGGGCCGAACCCTGGAGCTCGATCGCCTCGAGCCATGGGTTTTCACGTGGAGGCTGGTAGAAATGACCGTGAATGCAGATGTACCGTTCCATTGTTTACTTTCCTTTGCCTCTCTTGAAAAGGAGGAACGTATGGGGAAGGAGGCTGAGTTCAGCCCCTTTCTCTGAACCGATGAGGGACGGCACCGGGCTTCCCGGTCCCAGCCACCGTTGATCCGAGGAATCCATCTCCTTGTTCCAGTCGCCCTCAGGGAAGGGGAGGGTCAAGTAGGCGGCCCTGCTGCCGAAATGGAAAACGCCAAGGACCTCATCCATTCCTCTCCCGTAAGAGACCATCAAAACCCTCTCGGGTTCACAGGGGGTAACCCGTTTTCCCCCCCTCACAGAAGAGGCCGAGAGTCTGGTCGCCTTCCTCAGCCCGATCAGCTCCTTGTAGAAGAGGGCGAGTACTCTGTTTTCGCCCGCGTGGCGTAGACGATGATTGAGCTTGGCCGAGAGGAAGGTGGCTCCGGCCTGAGGATCCGGCGGCTTATCTGCCCATTGAAAGGCCGAAAACTCATCGAGGCGGCCCCGGCGCACCGCCTCGATGATATCGGGAGCGGTGTGGCTTACGAAGTAGGGAAAGGGTGCTGTCTCGCCATACTCCTCGCCCATAAAGAGGAGGGGTATGAACGGCGAAAACAGGACGACCGCTGCGGCCAGTTTGAGCTCATCAAAGGAGACCAGCCCCGTCAGCCGGTCCCCCTTCATCCGGTTTCCAACCTGATCGTGGTTCTGTGAGAAAACCACAAAACGGTCACTCGGAATACCCCGGGAGGAGTTCCCGTGTCGACGCTGACGATAGAAGGAATACTGGCCAGAATAGACGAATCCCTCACGGAACGCCTTGACGAGATCCTGGAACCGTCCGAAATCCCTGTAGTACCCCGAATCTTCTCCGGTCAGGAGGGCGTGGAGGGAGTGGTGAAAGTCGTCATTCCACTGGGCATCCAGGCCATGGCCGCCGACCTTTGGAGATCGGATCAGCCGTGTATCGTTGAGATCGCTCTCGGCTATGACAAAGACGGCTCGATTGAGGCGCTTGCCCTGCCTGTGTACGGCCAGGGCCAGCTCTCTCAGAAATGGACGGGCAGAGAAGTCGACAATGGCATGGACGGCATCGATGCGAAGTGCATCCACGTGGAAGTCCGCGATCCAGTACAGGGCGTTCTCGATGAAGAAACGGCGGACCTCGTCGCTTTGAGGCCCGTCGAAATTCATGGCCCGGCCCCATGGTGTTCTGTACCGATCTGTGAAGTAGGGACCGAATTCCCAGAGATAGTTTCCCTCTGGGCCGAGGTGGTTGTAAACGACGTCGAGTGCCACGGCTAACCCCTTGCGGTGGCATGCATCCACGAGTTCTTTCAGCCCCCGGGGCCCGCCGTAGGAGTTCTGTACGGCAAAGGGATACACCCCGTCATAGCCCCAGTTACGATTCCCTGGGAACTGGCCGACAGGCATGAGTTCTAAGGCAGTGACCCCCAGTTCCTTCAGTTCATCCAGATGGGAGATCACAGAGGCGAAGGTCCCCTCTGGAGTGTAAGTTCCCACGTGGAGCTCATAGATGATGTAGTCGCTCAGGGGCAAACCCTGCCACTGGCCGTCCTGCCAGGGAAAGGCCGGATCCACCACCTCCGAGGGGCCTTGAACACCTAAAGGCTGGTAGCGCGAGGCTGGATCAGGGCGGTCCCTCGTTCCATCCAGACGCAGGAAGTAGAGGGTTCCGGGACCTATGCCATCGAGGAGACCGGAATGGTAACCTCGGGCTTCTGGCCGGAGGGGTAGGACTCTCTCTGGGGGGGAAACGACGTGCACCTCCACCTTCTCGGCCTCCGGGGCCCAAACGCGGAATCGACAACAGTCCCCCCCGAGGTGGAGGGCGCCGAGGGTGATATCAGGATTAGGTCTGTTTCCTCGGTTTCCCATGCCTCGTTTACCCGGTATCGCCTTTCCCCTCAGCCGGCTCCAAGAATCTCTCCAGACCGGTCATGCGGTCTTATTGCAACACGGATCGGGGTAAAAAATCAAGCGCTATCCTCCTGTCCCTCTGCTCCGGAGCCACCTCTCCTTGCTCGAATTCTTCATGCAAGGCCCTCCCTGGTCCCGGCTCCCTTGCGGAGGTGGCCGGGGATTCCCGGGGAACCGTGAGAATTCCCCGCTTTTGCTGGGAGAATCGACAGAGACCGGGGTTGACTGGATGCCATGGAGAGAAGTATAAATGCCTGGTAGAGGTTTTGAAGCCGCGACCTGCACGCAGTCTTCGGCTTCCCCCTATCGGCAGATTCAGAGCTCTCCGGATCCGGCTTTGTCCCTGAAAGCAGGGACGGTCTTTTCATATGAAGAAAGGGTGTGAAGGAGATGCAGCACCCTTCCAGTCGTCTCAGAGGTCGGTTGCTCACACCCGAGAGAAGTCTTGTTCTCAGTTTCGTCCTTCTCATCGCTGTGGGATCCAGCCTGCTCCACATGCCAGCCGCTGCCAGGGGCAGACCCGCCTCTCTCATCGACGCGATCTTCACGGCCACCTCTGCCGTGTGCGTAACTGGGTTGACCGTGGTAGACACCGGTACATTCTACGGTCCCCTTGGCCAAGTGATCATCCTTGTCCTGATCCAGGTAGGTGGATTGGGGATCATGACCTTCTCTGTCTTTTTCTACCTGCTTCTCGGGCGTTCAATAGGCTTTGGCGACAGAAGGATCATCCAGGATACCTTTTCGCAGCTTCCCATAAGAAACATCTACATGCTGTTGAAATCGGTCTTCCTTTACACGATCGTCATTGAATCGGCTGGAATTGTTGTTCTGTTCCTGGGATGGAAAGGCTCCTTCCCCTTGGTGAAGGCCCTCTATCTCTCCCTGTTCCATGCGGTGTCGGCATTCTGCAATGCGGGTTTTTCGCTCTTCCCCAACAGTCTGGTCGACTTCAAAGAGGGCCTTCTGGTGAACTTCTCAATCACCTCGCTGATCATCCTGGGAGGAATCGGCTTTATCGTCCTGAGGGAGGTACTCGAGACGGGACTCAGAAGGAAGCGGCAATTTCGTCTCTCCCTCCATTCCAAGGTGGTCCTGGCGACATCTCTGGCACTGATCGTCTTTGGAACCCTTGTCGTATTCGCCGTTGAACGGGGCAACACCTTGCAGAACCTCTCTCTGGGCAGACAGGTGCTCGCCTCGTATTTCGAGTCCGTGACCAGTCGGACGGCCGGCTTCAATACCATTCCCACGGTCGATCTGAGCAATGCCACCTGCTTCATTCTCGTTCTCCTCATGTTTATCGGAGCCTCTCCCGGTTCATGTGGGGGAGGGATAAAGACAACCAATCTGGCCACGCTCGTTTCGCTGGCCGTCAACCGATACAGGGGAAGGGATCAGGCCAATATCTTCAAGCGGACCATTCCCAGCGAGACCGTGTCGCGTTCGGTCTCGATCATACTGGCCTCCCTTCTGGCTGTCATCGTGGTGACGGTGCTTCTTCTTATCACCCAACTCGGCAATACGAGCCACATGGAGAGCCGGGGGCTATTTCTCGAGTACCTCTTCGAGGCCGTATCGGCCTTTGGAACTGTGGGGCTTTCCATGGGAGTGACAGCCGGTCTGGATGTGGCAGGCAAGTTGATAATCATCGTCCTGATGCTCGTTGGCCGCCTGGGCCCCCTGACCCTGGCTTTTGCCATGGCGAGAAGGGTAAGGAAGGGTGGATACCAGTATGTTGAGGAGAATATCATCGTCGGGTAGGAAAGGAGAGGGATGAGCAAATTCGTCGTCATCGGCCTGGGGAATTTCGGTTTCTATCTGGCCAAGAGTCTTTTTGAGGAGGGAAGGGAAGTCATCGGGGTGGACCGGGACAAGGAGAGGGTACAACGCCTCCAGGAGTTTTGTTCCTATGCTCTGGTGGGAGATGCCACCGACAAGACTGTCCTGGAATCAATAGGTATCGATAAGGACCATATCGTGATCGTCAGTCTGGGAAACAATATCAGCGCCAGTGTGTTGGTTACCCTTTACCTGAGAGACCTCCACATAGAGAACATATACGTGAAGATCATAAGCGAGGATCATGGGCGAGCCCTGGAAAAGATAGGGGCCACGGAGGTCATATTCCCTGAGAGAGACTTGGCAAAGAAACTGGCCAAGACTCTGCTTTCTCCGAACCTCATCGACTATCTCCCTCTTACCGAGGAATATAACATCGTTGAAATAGCCCCGCCCAAGGAGTTCATCGGGAAGACCCTAGCCCAGCTTATGTTGAGAAGCAAGTACAACATCAACATAATCGGGGTGAGGAGCCTCATTCCGGAAAAGATGACTCTCAACCCTGGAGGAACGTTCACGGTAAAGGACAGCGACATATTGCTGGCTCTAGGAAGACCGGAAGACATCGACAAGATCAAGGGTTAGACCGCAGGCGAGGCTTAGAGGCGGCAATGCAGCGGCAGGGGTTGTCACTGTGGAGGAGCGAGGGAAGGGTTTCTTGCATACACTGATGGGGGGGAACCATGGCTAAGGTCAAGAGTATAGTTTCCGGGGTTCTCATTGCTCTCGTCATCGTCTTCGTCGTCCAGAACACCGAAACCGTGCAGGTGCGGCTTCTCTTCTGGAAGGTGTCGATGTCCTGGGCCCTGATGGTCTTGATCGCTCTTCTTATCGGGATTGTTGCGGGTTGGCTTGTGAGGGGCACGAGACGCAAATAGGCCAGAAAGCTGATGGGCCCCGGCATCTGAGTCGATAAGTCGGGTGTACTGTCCGGCTCGACGATGGAGGCGTCTCCTGCGAAGGTGGTATTGACAAGAACCGGGTCGGGGGATATCATGCCATGGTTGTCCAGTTGTGCCCCCGTAGCTCAGTAACGGACAGAGCAAGGGATTCCTAATCCCTGTGTCGCCGGTTCGAGTCCGGCCGGGGGTATTCTTGTATCATCAAATAGTTGCTCAGATTCGTTGGCGTTTGCTCTGCCTGTGAACCTCCCGGTAGTAACCCCTGCGGAACCACCTCGCTTTTCCGGATAAATCCCTCAAGAGAGCCAGAATAACAAAGACCCTTCGGCGATCATATGATGTACCGGGGGGATTTTCCCTAATTTCTTTAGGTTTGTTTGCCATTCCATCAAAACATAGGTAGAATATGCAGGAGAAAGGGGTGGTTTTGATGGACGCCATCGATCGACAGATCCTGGATCTTCTCCAGGACAACGGCCGAACGACCGTGCTTGAGATCGCGAGAAAGGTCAAGCTCTCTTCCCCATCGGTCTCCGAGAGATTGAAGAAGCTCCACCGCAGAGGCTACATAAAGAAATACGTGGCCATTCTCGACGAGAAGAAGTTGGGCAAGACGACTACGGCCTTTGTCCGTGTCTCCATCCAGTATCCGAAATATTTTCCTCTTTTCATCTCGAGGATCAACGAACTGCCGGAGGTCATGGAGTGCCACAGGATCACGGGGGATCATTCCTGCATCCTCAAGGTAAGAGTGAAAGACACAGAGGCCTTGGATCATTTCTTGACGAGAAAGGTGGGGGAAATCGAGGGAGTGACCAATGCAACCTCAGAGATAGTCCTATCCACCATGAAAGAAGAGACCAGATTGACCCTCTGAGCGGGTACAGGACAGACTTATCTCTTACTGATAGAACCCCATGAGCGTATCTCTTGCAGATCTACCTCGTTTGACAGGATTATCCCTCTCTGCTCCATCTCTTCAAGGGCGGCTAGGGTGGTTTTTGGATCAACTCCTCTGGTAAGGCTCTTTACCAGCATCACCTGGTAGCCCAGATCGACCGCGTCGAGGACGGTAGCCCTGACGCAGTAGTCCGTTGCGATCCCGTAGACCACGATTCTGGAAATTTCCCTTTCCTGCAAAAGGCCGTGCAGCTCGGTCCGGTGGCCGCCCTCATCCTGGAAGCCCGAGTAGCTGTCAAAGTCGACCGCAGTCCCCTTTCTCACTATAGCGTCGAGGAGCCGCTCATCGATCATGAGCGCCGCTCCTTCGGTACCCTGCACGCAATGAGGAGGCCAGAGCAACTGCTGCCTCTCCCTGAGAAAGATCACGTCGAAGGGTTTCTTTCCTTTGTGGGTTGTGAAAAACGAGACGTGATCGGGAGGATGCCAGTCCTGTGTTGCAAAGACCGGAAGGCCGGCTCGTTTCAACATCTGAGTGCTCTCTTGAACCCTTTGGACAAACCCCTGGTCGGTGCCTGGAACGGCCAGAGCGCCCTCTGTCACTTGGATAAAGTCCCGCTGGAAGTCGACAACAATGACGGCTGTCTTCTCTTCCGGCATGGCTTAGCCTCCCTCTGGATGGTACGACCCTTAAAGAGCGAGAACCATATGGCTTGAGCCGTCATTTGGGAGATGCCTCCACGCGAATCGACGAGAGCCGGCTCCTTCGCGGCTGCACATGGTCCGTGGCAAGGGCTCTTTAGCGCCTTTCTCCGTGTGAAAACTCCCTACTAGAAGGGGAATATACGCTTTACCTCCACAACCGTGCCGTTTCGGATCTCGACGACCGTGGTTTTCTGGTTCAGGTCTCGATTTCCCAGATAGATCAGTCTGATGATCCTATACTTGTAACGTGCCTGTTCGCCGTAGAAGTAATCGCTGGGAGTCACTAGGCTGGGCAGGCCGAGTCTTGAAAGTACCTCGGCCTCATCCATTCCCACCCTTATCCGTATGAACTGATCAAAGGGGATCTCTCTGTAAAGACAGGGCCCTCGAGAGGCCGGGTCCCTTTTCCCGGCGCTTCCATCCGCCTCTTCGATACTCGGTGAAGCTGGAAGAGGATTCCCTTGCTGTCCGGGTGGCTCAACAGCCATGCCGGCCTCTTCTTCCAATTGCAGGGGTAGTTCGACGGTCTCGATCCGATTCCGGAACCCGCAAGGAACTCTTGCCAGATCGTTCGTGAAACAGAGGTTTCCATCCTCATCGGTCCACTTGTAGATGAGCTCTCCTGCTGTTCTATCATATCGAGTTCTGTCCGGCTCCGCCCTTTCGAAAAAGGCGTCGCTCTCCGGTCGAGATTCGGCCAATATTCGAGAGGGCAGGAAGGAGGGCAGAATACTCAGAGCCAGCACAAAACCCGTGAACTCGAGGATCATCCAACCCCTTGAGGAATTCATGTTCTCCTCCATCTTCTTTGGAATCGATCGAGGTTTAAATGCATGATAACACAAATCCATCGGGGGTTGCGACCCTCCGGAGGTTTCTGTAACCCGCGAATCGACTGGACCTGCGGGTCTGCCCTTTTATTGATCCCGGTAAGACGCGGTTTGAACGGGTGGTCTGCCGGCAGGGTTGCTGTCAGGTTCCCATGGGAGAGAGACTGATAGGGACCGGAAAGCGCCTCGACGTCCCTCTATTGGTTGTTAAGGTCCACCTGGCAAAGGCAGTCTGACACCTCTTGGGGGGAGAAGGGGGTTGAAAGGAAGTAGATTCCGATCTTGGCCGATCTCTCCCTTGTTTCCTGGGAGATCTTCTTGGAAAGCAGAAAGACGACCGGCCCCTTTGTTGCACTCCGGTAGGCCTTGACCGCCTCCGAGATCCCCTGAGTGCTCTTTTCGAAGGAGAGGTCGACAAACAGGATGTGCGGGCTGAAGCCTTCGATACTCCCCCTGATGTCGTCGTCTATTGGAAAGGACTTGACCGTGAAGAAGCGTTGCAGCATGAGCCTCACCGGCACGGGGGACTCACCGTTGTTCTCCCAGTAGAAGGCGAGCCTCGGAGGCTTTCCCTCTTCTCCGATCCGAGGGGAGGGTTGAGAAGAAGAGGAAACCTCCTTTATCCCAAAGAACCCCTTGATCTCTTCGACCTGTTCAGAGAGATTGAAGAGAATCGGCAGGTAGTCCCCTTCCTCCAGGCCTATCGACTTCCAGATCTCGTGCCCAGGGATATGGACATAGCTGTCACCTCCGGACCCGATACATGCGATTTTCGTCAGGATGTCCGCCACCATGATGATAAGGGAGACATCGGCCCTGGAAGGATCGGCTCCCTCCTTCAGGGAAGGGTTATGATGGTTGGCCACGGCATCTGCCAGGGAGGGGGGCAGATTCCATTTTTGGAGGAGCAGTTTCCCCACCAAGGTGTGAGAGATGCCGATCTCTTCTGTTTCCAGTTCCAAGAGGGGTTTCCTACTGGCATAGGCCTCCTGCAGGGCGACGGTGAAGGAGCCGGGAAAGAACTGGTCGAAAACCATTCTCCCGATATCATGGAGCAGCCCCCCCACAAAGGCCTCGTCAGGAAACCTGTGGCGAATCCTATCGGCTATGGCCTTGCAACAGTGAGCACATGCGAGGGAGTGTTCCCAGAATCTCTGTCTCGGCAGAAAGGGGTTTTCCTCCAACTGTCCAAAGGTTTCTATCGTCGAAAGGCCCATGGAAAGATTTCTAATAGCCCGGAATCCGAGCAGGGTTACCGCATGAGAGATGGAGGTCACCAACGTCGAGACATGATAAAGCGGGGAGTTGACGATTCTCAAGACCTTGGCCGTCAGAGCCTGATCATTTGAGATGACCTTGGCCAGTTCGCCTGTGTCTGAGTTCTCATCCTGCGTCACGTTCAAGATCTTGTGCACAATCAAAGGCAGGGGCGGCAGATCTTCGATCTTGTCTATCACCATTTTCAGAACGTCAGTGTCAGCCCCGGCGTGCTCATACTCCTCCATGTTGATGGTTACTGTCCCCATCTTTTCGACAAAGGCTTTTCTGCTTTTTCCAATCTGCTTCATCGGGCTGGTCATCTCCCCTTTGGGCTGACATCCGTTAAGCAAATATCGGGCCAGAGTCCATGGCAGTCGACTGTGTCCGGGCCGCCGCTTGACCAGACCTGGTATGAAAGATGCATAGATCCCGGTTCAAGATAATCGATGAGGTCCCCAGTTCTAAAAAACAGACCTGTCCGGAGTTGAAGAGATGCTCGAGCAAGGCCAGGAGTCTCGAAAGAAGAGACAATACAAGCGGCTCTCTGACAAGGATGAGAGGGTGAAGGAATTCTTGAAGAGACTGGAAGTGATGCTCAGGAGGATCGATCGGAGATTCGTCTGACGCCTTTCGTGAGAGAGGCGTCGCACTTGGGCCTTTGCAGGTCGCGACCGTTGGTCTCTGGCCCGGCAGGTTCCAGATCGTCCTTTCTGTATGGATTTTGACGCTCCATGGCTTCCACTTCTTCCCGGGGGTGACAGAATGGCGAAACGATACGGAACAAGGATCCTGACCGTATTCGCTGTTGTGACGTGGTGCCTGGGTTTCTTCCCAGACGCCCGGGCAGAAAACCGTTACAACATGGTGAATGACTACCGCCTGTACAGATACTCGGGATATAGAGCAAAAAGTCAGGACGACCGTACACTCCTGGTAAAGGTGATCCCCGGTCCCCAAACCAAGGCCGAGACCGACTCCCGGGGTGCCCCCATGAAGGCAACGGATGACGAGTTCTGGTTGTATCCGGTTCAGGAGACTCTGGAACGCATCCTCTACCGAGAACTGGCTCTTTCCTTCCTCTTCCGAAAGTTGAGCAGAGAGGACGAAAGGAGCGACCTCGTTCTCGAAGTGCTTCTCGGGGCCTTTTCCGGGAGCATGCAGAGAGCGGGCCTGGTGACTCGCGTCATCGACGGACGCGTAGCCTTCTCTGTAAGGCTGGTTCAAAGGAGTCCTCGAAAGATCCTCTTTGAGAAACAATATGACCGACAAAATACGGTGAAACTCAAGCCCGTCACCAGATCAGGGTATCTCATGGCAAGACAGGTTGGTAGATGTCTCCAGGAGGTGGTACCCCTGATGTTGGCAGATCTTGAGAAGGTGCTCAACCGGAGAGAGGCCGGCAGAAAACCCCGGAATCCTCCCAAGAGAAGGAAGATCAAAGCAAAACGGCAGGAGACTCTGGATCTGGAGCCGATAGGGCCGAAATAGGAGGCTACGACTGGGCCCCGGGACCTTCACGGGCCCGGCCATGGCAATGGAAGGAAAAGAGGTTCAAAGGGAAGCCATTCAATGGCGTCAAAGGGAACAGATTTCCAGTCCATCCAAGCATACGGGGAGTATTATCTGACAAAGAGGATTGCCTGTGGGGGTATGGCCGAACTGTTTCGAGCGAGGCGCCGGTCAGGGGTTGAGGGATTCGAGAAGATTCTGGCTGTCAAGAGGATTCTCCCACATCTGTCCAAGGACGGCGATTTTGTCAGCATGTTCGTAAAGGAAGCCAAAATCGCGGCCCAGCTGAGCCACGAGAATATCGTCCAGATCTTCGATTTTGGAAAATTTCAAGACTCCTACTTTCTCGCCATGGAGTATGTTTCCGGGATGAGCATCCAAGGGATACAGGAGAAGATCAAAGAGAATCCCTTTCCACCGGATCTGGCGATCTATGCAGTCAGCAGGGCAAGCATGGGGCTCGACTATGCTCATCGCAAGAAGGGGCCGGACAACAAGACCCTCGGAATAGTCCATCGGGACATAAGCCCTCCCAACATCCTGGTCTCCTATGAAGGAGAAGTGAAACTCGTCGATTTTGGAATCGCCAAGGCGGCGGTCCACAGCTCGGAGACAAAATCAGGGATACTGAAAGGTAAGATTCCCTATATGTCTCCGGAACAGGTAACGGGAGGGAAGGTGGACGGCAGGTCGGATATCTTCTCTCTCGGTGTCGTTCTCCACGAGCTGCTCACCGGGCAAAGGCTTTTCCAGGGGACCTCTGAATTCGAGATGATCGAAAAGGTGAGATCCTGCCAGATTGCGCCCCCTTCAAGCGAGAAAAAGACCATACCAGAAGAGTTGGACAAAATCGTCCTCAAGGCCCTCCAGAGGAATCCGGAGGATCGGTACCAGGATGCGGAAGAGTTCTGCCATGCCCTCACCGGCTATCTGGACAGCAAGCGAGCCTATCTCGGCCCCTCGGACCTGAGGAAGTACATGAGGGAGCTGTTCAGAGAAGAGATCAGGAAGGAGGAAGCGGAGATCCAGAAAGAGGCTGGGCTGGTAAGAACATACGAAAAGCAACGTATAACCGAGCAGATAGGGGGGGACCAGCCGGTCCATGGGATGATGGCCGGGAGACTCGGCAGGATCCTTACCGGTGGAGTTGCCAGGAATCTCCTCAGAGCCGGAGAAATCGGGGTCCTGTCACTGGCAGCGTATACCCTGCTGACCCTCTCCCCCCTCCATGATATGCTGGGCGGGAAAGACGAAAAGATCCGTGGGGAGTCTTCCGTCTCTGTGGCAGTTGACCAGAAAACTTCACTTCTCCAGAATGCCATCAATGAAGCCTCCACCCTTTTGACCCGGGGAGACTATGAAGGGGCCATTGCCAGGTTTGATCAGGTCTGTTCAATCGACCCTTTATTCGCAAAGCAGTACAACGCGCTCTTCTCCAGGGCCTTTCTGGCCCGGGCCGAAAAGAATAGAGAAGAGTCGCCCTCGGCCGCCCTGGAGGACTATCGCAGGGCCTGCCAGATGGATCCACACAACTTCAAAGCCCACTTTGAGATGGGACGTCTCCTCACAAGGATGGAAAGGTACCGGGAAGCCGGCCTGAGTTACCAAAAGTCGATCGAAGCCAATCCAGACTTCCCTGACAGTCACTTCAACCTTGGCTATCTCTATTTCAGGAAGAAAGCGTATCTTTTGGCAGCAGAGGAGTTCGAGAACGTGGTAAGATTGAAACCTGGCTACCTAAAGGACGCCTATTTCAACCTCGGACTGAGTTACTTCAAAATGGGGGAGAAGGCAAAGGCCCTCAGAGCCTTCAAGGAGGTCCTGAAGTTTGATCCAAAAAACAGACGAACCATGGCTTTCCTAAAGAAACTCAAGAAACGGTGAAACGGGCAGGGCTTATGAGGAACGTGGCAGACATCAATCAAAGGGCTGGAGCGCGGCTCGACCTGGCATACCGCGACGTAGAGCGGAGGCGGTTCTTTCGCATCAAAGGGGCTGTTCCGGTCTTCTATCGCCTTGTCGACGTGAAGGGAGCAGAGCTATCCCGGCTGCTAACCGGCGAAACGAGGGATTTCTCCAGACAGGGGATCTGTCTCCAGACTCACGTGCTGATCGTGGACGGGGTTGACATCTTTGCGAGAGCCATGGAACCCGACAGGAGACTCTCCCTGGCAATTGAGCTCCCCACGACGAACGAGCGGATCCGCGCCACCGGCAGGGTGATCTGGCAAGAGGACACACGATCTTGGTTTTCTCCTAAGCCCTTCTCAGCCGGGATCTTCCTCGTCGAAATGGACGACAGGGATTGGAAGGGGTGGCACGAGTTCATCGACTCCATCGTGTGAATCGGCGAGGTGAAACTCCGCGAAAGCATAAGGATTTCGCTCAATTGATCCGCCCTGTAGAGGGTTCCCCCCCTCTGGTCTGAAAACATAGAATCAATTCTCGTAAACATTCAACAAGTAGTTTTCCATGCAATATTATTGATCTAAAGGATCAAGAACTACCTTTCAGACCCCACGCGGATTATCTCCCCTTTGATCTCGGCACCCACCTAGAGAATTCCGATACTGGGTTTTCCCATGAACGATTGATGAGCCGATCCAGGATTAAAAAAAAGGACTCCCTCCTTCTCATGGTTGACTGCCTTGTGGGTATGGCCGTAGAGAATGGCGTCGACCTCGCCGAATTCCCTCAGGATCTTCTCTTCCAGCCCGTGGGGAGGTCCCCATCCGTGAATAAGACCCACCGTCAGTCTGCCCAGCTTCAAGACCTGTTTGACCGGGAGGGTGTCCCTGACCTCAGGAGGATCCATGTTGCCTGCGACTCCCATAAACTCTCCTTGCTCCATCAAATATGCGGCCACCCTGTAGTCGACATAGTCACCCAGATGAACGATCAGATCCACCTGGGAGAAGTAGACACGGACTATCCTCTTGAGGGTCTCGTCCGGGACGGTGAGGTGGGTGTCCGAGATTACGCCTATCCTCTCCATAACCGTCTCCCCTGGCCTCGGTGAACGAGCTCTCTCGTTGGAGGCAGCGGCAGGCTGTCCCTTCTGGATGACAGGCCGCCTGCATATATTTTACTTAGCACGGGAAAAAGGCGTGTGTCAACGAGAGAATCCCCGGGAGTCCCCCGATTCTCAGGAAAACTCCTGTACCAGACCGACATCACGGAAGCTGTTGGTCGGCCCTCGATGGTGAGTGGCAGGGGGAAGAGGATTGCCAATCCACGGACCCCGACAGGGCCGCCCCGGGAGGACAAGAGCGAAGTGAGGGAGTTTTGTCCCCTGTGGAAGAGAAAGCCGTAAACCTAACGAGTTGTTAGAAGCTTTGACCAGAAGGTCAGGAAACTCCAGAGGTTTTCTTCTTGACATGGCAACCGGCTCCTTTTAATATATAGGACCTGTTGTCCGCTTCTATCAAGAAGAAGGGGCTGGAAGAAGAAGGCGGAGGGGCGGATGCGTCGCTCTGGTCTTGGCCGGCTGGGAGGCTGGGGGTGGGAGTGAGCTACGATGTGTTGATCATAGGCGGAGGAGTCATGGGTTCGAGCCTCGCCTATCACTTGATGAACGACCGATTCGATGGTACTGTGGCGGTCTTTGAGAAGGATCCCACCTATGAGTTCTCCTCCACGACCTTAAGTGCGGGCGGTATCCGGCGTCAGTTCAGCACAGAGGTGAATATCCGGATCTCACAGTACGGAGTGCGGTTCTATGAGGCATTCGACAAGACCATGGCAGTCGACGGGGAGGCCGCCCACGGGGAGTTCAAACAGTCGGGCTACCTCTTTCTCGCCAATGAGAAGAACTGGCCCCTCATGAAGCGAAACCACGAGTTCCAGATCAGGCTTGGAGTAAAGGTGGAGCTTCTCTCGCCTGAGGAACTCCGCAAGATCGTGCCCCATCTCGACGTGAGTGGGTTGGTGGGCGGCTCCTTCAGCCCCGGAGACGGGTATCTCGATCCCTACGGTGTTCTTCAGGGTTTTGCAAAGAAGGCAAAGAGCCTCGGGGCTAGATACATAGAAGCCGAGGTTACAGAAATCCTCAGAGAGGGCAACCGGGTCACTGGAGTAAGAACACGGGGAGGAGACACGTATACGGGAGGCTTGGTCGTCAACACCGCCGGTCCGTGGGCCGCGGAAATCGGCCGCATGGCAGGAATCGGATTGCCTGTTGAACCTGTTCGGAGAATGGTTTTTGTCTTTCAGCCAGGCGAGGTCTTCGACTATGACCTCCCCCTGGTCATCGATGTCACGGGCCTCTATTTTCGCCATGAGACGGGCAGGATCATCATGACTGGCAAATCGATCTTGGACGAGCCTTCAGGCTTCAATTTCAAGGTGGAGAGATCCTTTTTCACCGAAGAGCTGTGGCCCATTTTGGCCGAGCGGGTTCCTGTTTTTGACCGGCTGAAGCTGATTAGGGGCTGGGCCGGGCTCTATGCAGTAAACAGACTCGACAGTAACGCCCTGTTGGGCCCCCACACCGAGCTTGAGGGTTTCTACATGGCAGTCGGGTTCAGTGGGCACGGATTTCAACAGGCCCCGGCCGTGGGTAAGGGTCTGTCCGAGCTTATCCGTTTGGGACGGTATGAAACCATCGATTTGAGCCCTCTGGCATACGAACGGGTAGAGACGGGAAAACTGGTGGTGGAAGAGGAAGTGGTCTAGGGAGATCGCGGAAAATACACAAACAGGACCGGTGTTTCACATGGTCCCTATCTCGGGGAGAGAGTAACGGTGTTGGTCCTGACCCGGAGAGAGATCCAGAGAACAATATCCATGAGGGAGGCGATCGAAGCGGTCAAGGCGGCCTATCTGGCATGCTTTACCGGGGAGGCCAGCGTTCCGAAGCGAACGACCATTCATCTGGCCGAGACTAGGGGGATCTCTCAGGTGCTGCCGTCCTCTCTCACGAAGATGGGTGTTTTCGGAGCGAAGCTGGTCTCGGTTTTTTTCGACAACCCAAGGCAGGGCCTACCCCTGGTAAGTGCCATGATCGTCCTCCAGGACGGCAGCACAGGCAGACCAATGGCCATCATGGATGGCAACCTTCCCACCGCCATCAAGACAGGGGCCGCCACAGGTGCGGCGACAGAGGTCTTGGCCAGAGGGGGGAGCGAGTCTGCGGGGCTGATCGGCACAGGATACCAGGCGGCATGGCAGCTCGAGGCGATCTGCGAGGTGAGACCCGGCATTCGTGAAATCCTCGTTTTCGACGTCGACAAGGACAAGGCCAGAGGGTTTGCCAGGGAGATGGAATCCTTCCTTTCTCGCTTCCACGTCAGGGTCACGCATGCAGAATCTCCTGAGCAGGCCGTGAGAGGGAGAGATATTATCGTCACGGTGACAACATCGACGACCCCGGTATTTGATGGGGAATGGATCTCGCCGGGTGTCCACGTCAACGCCGTGGGCTCTTTTACTCCGGAGATGCAGGAGATCGACGAAAAGACCGTAATGAAGGCAGACAAGATTGTTACCGACGTGCGGGAGGAGGCCCTTGAGATGACGGGCGATCTGATAGTTCCCATAAGGAAAGGGGTCGTTGCTGCCGGGGTGATCCACGCGGAGATGGGGGAGGTTCTCGCAGGTCAAAGGCCGGCAAGGGAAAGGGAAGACGAAATCACCCTATTTGAAAGCGTGGGACTTTCTGCCTTGGATGTAGCCGTGGCCAAGAGGATTTACCAGAACGCATCGGATCGTGGAATCGGCCACCAGATAGAGCTGAACTGAAAAAATCGGGTTTTCCATGGAGGGTTGAAATGGTTCCGAGTGTCCGGGTTTTGAATGATCAGGAACTGTCTGAAATCGACCGTGCATCACGAGAGCTCCTGGAGGACGTGGGGGTTTCTGTCCATCATGAGGAGGCCCTCGAGGTGTACAGAAGGGCCGGGGCAAAGGTGGATTTCAATCGGCAAAGGGTAAGACTGCCGAGCTACCTGATCGACGATGCCCTGAGCAAGTGTTCCCCCAGCATACGATTGTACGGCAGAAACGGCGCCTCTCCGCTCACTGTAGGAGGCATGCGATCCTACTTCGGTACGGTTGGATTCGCCACAAACGTACTGGACATGGAGACCGGTGTGCATAGGGCAGTCCTGTCCCCGGATCTTGAGGATATGTTTCGCCTTGCAGATGTTCTCGACCCTCCGGAGTTTATCCTCACACCGGCCACCCCCAAGGACGTACCCACAGAGGTGAGTGACCTCTACGAATTCAAGATCGGGCTCACTCATACGAGAAAACATATTATTGCCCAGGCCAAGGGGAAGGAGAATCTCAACAGGATCATAGCAATGGCTGAGGAGGTGGGGGGAAGCCCGGAGGCTCTGCAGGAACGCCCCTTCTTTTCCGTTTTGGTCTGCCTGACCAGCCCCCTGACCCTGCGGCCCGATGCTGCAGAACTGATCATTGAGGGCGCCCGTGCCGGGTTGCCTCTGTTCATCGAGGCTGGGCCCATGTGCGGGGGGACTGCTCCTGCTACCCTGGCAGCCACCCTCATTTGTGCAAATGCAGAGCTTCTCAACAGCTTCGTCCTGGCCAAGGCGGTCAACCCCGGGGTACCACTGGTCTATGCCAGTTGGGCCAGAATCATGGATATGAGGTCGGCCGCCGTTTCTCATGGGGGTCCTGAATTTGGACTGCTTAGAGTCGGTACGACTCAGTTGGCCAGGTTCTACCGGCTGCCCTCAGGCGGAGGGGGCATACTGGCAGACTCAAAGTCTATCGATGCCCAACTGGGAATGGAAAAGATCGGAACCGCTTTGCTGCCGGCACTTGCGGGAACCAATATGATATTGGGAATGGGAATTCTCGCCGAGGAAAATACCGTGAGCCTGGAATCCCTGATGTTGGATCATGAGGTGGCCGGCTACGTAAGGCGGGTCGTTGCCGGAATCCTTGTGGACGATGAGACCACGGATCTCTCCATCTTCAGAGAAGTGGGGCCTGGAGGAAACTTCCTGGACAGGGACCATACCATGGAGCATTTCAGAGAAGAGATGTGGATACCGGAGATAACTGACCGGGGATCTGTCGTGCGGGGGGAAGACCCCGAGTCTACAGGGATGCGCAAGAGGGCCAGGGAGGCCTTGAAGAAGGCCCTGGGTAGTTATGTGCCCCCCCCCTTGCCCAAGGGCGTCGAGTCGAGACTGGAAGCGATCATCGGTGGATAGTGGAGATGCGGATCGAGTCTGAGATATTGCCTTTGCTGTTATGTTAAATACTTATGGCAGTATATCGTGAAAGGAGGTGAACAAAGCGAGATTTTGTGCGACGAGCAACTCGAAGAAGAAAAGGAGGGATGAATCGATGAAAAAGACGGTTCTTGTTCTCGGAGTGCTATCGGTCTTCCTGATGGTCGGTGTGGCCGGCGTGTTGGCCCGTCCACCGGTCTCCCTGCTCGACGAGATCCAGAAGAGGGGGGTCATCAAGGTGGGGATGTTTCTCCAGTACCCGCCCACGGAGTTCCGCGATCCGAAAACCCATGAACCAAAGGGCCTGGAGGTGGAGATTGCAAGACTGCTGGCCAAGGACCTGGGGGTCAAACTCGAAATCGTCGACATGGAGTGGGATGCTATTATCGCCGGGCTCCTGGCTAAGAAGTACGATGTGATTATCGGCTCCATGAGCCGTACCCCGAAGCGTAACCTTTCCATAGCCTTTACCTCCAAGAACCTGGAGGACTATGCGAACATGGCCCTGGTGAGGAAAGAGGACACCAGGAGCACGGTGGAGGAATTCAACAGGGAGGGCGTGGTCATTACATGCCTCATGGGGGGGATTGCCGAGGTTGCGGCGAGGAGGTTCTTTCCCAGGGCTACCATCAAACCCATGCAGCAGAATCCTGCGGTCCTTGAGGTGGAGGCCGGCCGAGCGGACATGATCGTAGTGGAGAATGTCTTTGCCTACAACTACATCAGGGAACATCCTGAGAAGCTCAAGATCATTTTCGAGAAGAATCCTCTCAGCCACGAACCTTCTGCGATGGGATTGAGAAAGGGGGACCAGATCTTCTTGAACTGGCTTGACAATTGGATCCAGTATCAATGGGATAACGGAACGCTCCAACAACTGATCGACAAGTGGATTGTCAAGGGAACTTATGATTAGTGGAGTTTCCGGGTTTTCGGGCAACGCCCTTTCCCCGAGGGAGATTGCCGAAGGGGAGGGGTCGTGATCGCGGTTCGTGTTCGTGGGGAAGGGGCGGCGCCCTGTCGGAAAGAGAGATGACCGTAGAGTTAAGCGGTTCCAAGAATCCCCGGTCGAAAACCCAGGAAACTCTCCACAACCTGTGATTAGAGTTGCCCGGGGGCTTTGGGTCGGTTTCACCGAAGGGCCCGTCCTCCGGTGAAACCGACCCAAGGGGAAACCGATTTCTCTCTCCACGGGGGTTTGACGTAAACAGGACCGCGACTAAAAGGAAGAGCCAAGAACAGCCGTGTACATTTTTCACTTTGAAATACTCTCACGGTGGATCGGGCCTCTCCTCCTGGGCCTCCTGATGACCATCAAGGTCTCTGCCCTGGCCATGATCCTGGGCATGGTGGTCGGACTCGGCGTGGCCTTCGTGAGGATGGCGAGGCATGTTGCCCTGCGGGAGTCGGCCGTTATCTACATCGAAATCGCCCGGGGCATGCCTGTTCTCGTTCTTATTTTCTGGTTCTATTACGGGCTTCCCATTCTGACTGGTGTGGCTTTCTCGGGTCTTGTTTCTGGGGTTGCAGCCCTGACACTGAAGTACGCGGGGTACCTGGCGGAGATCTTCAGGGCAGGGATCGAGGCCATAAAGACGGGCCAAAGAGAAGCGGCCTATTCCCTGGGGTTTTCAAGGGCACAGACGATGCGGCGGATCATCCTCCCACAGGCCATTCGCATTGTAGTGCCGCCCCTGGGAAGCGCCTTTGTGGGAATGCTTCAGGACTCGGCTCTGGTTTCGATCATTGGCGTTACCGATCTAATGAGGCAGGGACAGTTGGCCGTAGCGTCCACTTTTCGGCCATTTGAACTGTATACTATCGTGGCACTGCTCTACCTGGCCACAACCGTCACGTTTTCCAAGATCAATGACTATATGGAGAAGAGAAGACAGATCATCCAGTGACCGGCTCACGGTTTGATGGGTTGTTTTTCGCACACATAAGAGACGATGTACGCATTTGACCTCGACATCATCTGGGGGCAGCTCGACTATTTCACCGTGGGAGCGCTCTTCTCTCTGGGGCTGACCGCCCTGTCCATGTTGATCGGAATGGGCGTGGGTCTGGTCGTCAGTCTGGGAAGGCTCACCAAGAACATCGCCATCCGGGCCCTTTCGTCGGCCTACGTGGACGTGACGCGGGGAATCCCGCTTCTCGCCCTGCTTCTCTGGTTTTACTACGGACTCTCGATCCTGGTGGACTATACCTTCTCTCCTTTTTCTACAGGTGTCTTTTGCCTGTCCTTGAAATACAGCGGTTACCTGGCAGAGACCTTCAGAGCGGGAATCCAGGCCATTGAGAAGGGTCAGTCAGAGGCGGCTTTCTCCCTCGGGTTTTCTAAGCTTCAAAACCTGCGGCGGATTGTCATTCCACAGGCCCTGAGGATCGTGGTCCCTCCTGTGGGAAACAGCTTCGTGAGTATGCTACAGGATTCCTCCCTGGTGGCACTTGTGGGCGTGTGGGAACTGATGAAACGTGGAAATTCGGTGGCGAACTCTTCTCTTCGTCCTTTCGAGATCTATACGGCCGTAGGAGTATTCTATCTCATCATGACCGTATCGGCCTCCCGGTTGAACCGATATCTGGAGGGGCGCCTAAGCATCGAACACTAGGAGATCAAGTGGTTTCCCGAAGCCCTTCTATTGGGCTGAGAGGAGGTGTGGGGAAAGGGAGGCAAAAGAGATGGAAGTCCCCATGATAAGAGTCGAAGACCTCCACAAGTCCTTTGGAACCCTCAAGGTCTTGAGGGGCATCAGCCTGGAGGTTAGGAAGGGGGAAGTAATCTGTATCATCGGTGCCAGTGGATCGGGGAAGTCGACATTCCTCAGGTGCCTCAATTTTCTCGAAGAGCCCGATCGGGGTAGAATCTATATCGATGGAGAGCTGCTCGGGTACAGGATCGCAAAAGACGGAAGACTCGTCCGTGCTCGCGCCAGAGATATCTATCGTATGCGGTCAGAGATAGGAATGGTCTTTCAGCTTTTCAATCTGTGGCCCCACAAGAGGGTTCTTGAAAATGTGACGGAGGCCCTTGTAATGGTGAGAAAGAAGAGCAAGGCCGAGGCCGTGGCAATCGCGGAGGACTACCTGCAGAAGGTTGGTATCATAGACAAGAAGAACGAGTACCCCTCGAGGCTCTCGGGGGGGCAGCAGCAGAGGGTCGCAATAGCGAGGGCTCTGGCCATGCACCCCAAGATTATGATGTTCGACGAGGCCACCTCGGCCCTGGATCCGGAACTGGTGGGGGAAGTCCTGGATGTGATGGAGAGATTGGCAAAAGAGGGAATGACCATGGTCGTGGTGACTCATGAGATGGGCTTTGCCAGACACGTGGCGGATCGGGTTATCTTCATAGATCAGGGGGTCGTGGCTGAAGAAAACACGCCGGAAGGTATCTTCAGAAACCCTAAGAACCCTAGGACCCGCGAGTTCCTTTCCAAGGTGCTCCATATGGACTGAAGAGATTCTCTCCTCCTGCCAAAGGTCACGTCGATGCGCTCCCAGAGGCTAATCCCTGAGATAGATGAGACGATTCGCCCTGCGAGTCGCCTCCGTGAAGATCCCGACGCCGACCGTCAAGACCCCCTCGTCGATGTCGAATTCCGGGCTGTGCAGGCCGATGACGGACTTGCCCTTTTCGTCCCAGCAGATCCCCTTTTCGCGGTTGGCACATCCGAGGCGGAGCATGGCTCCGGGGACCAGGGAGGTGAAGAACGAGAAATCCTCTGCCCCCATGGAGGGTCTGAGGATCTCGACCCGGTCGTTGCCCAGCAGATCCGAAGACACCTCTTTCAGAAATCCTGCGACTTCCGTATCGTTCACACAGGGGGGATACCCCTGCTCACGCTCGGTTGCACATGTCACATCGAAACTCAGGGCACAGGCCCTGGCAGTCGCCTGGATCCGATCCCAAAGGAGCTGCCTTGTCTCTTCGGTGAAGGCCCGGATCGTACCGTCCATCTCCACCTCATTGGGTATCACATTGGGAGCGCTCCCTCCGGCTATCCGCCCCACGGTGATAACGGCCGAATCCAGGGGATCGACCCGCCTGCTCACGATGGTCTGAATCTGACCTACCAAATGGGAGGCCGCGACAATCGGATCCCGGCATTGGTCAGGATGAGCCCCGTGTCCACCCCGGCCCCTGAGTTTGATATGGAAGGTGTCGGCCGATGCATGGCTGAGTGATTGGGAAAGCCCGGCCCATCCCACCTCCATCTCGGGAAAGACGTGTCCTGCCAGAATAGCTCTGGGAGACGGGTTCTCAAGAGCCCCGTCTTCGATCATCCGCCTGGCGCCGGCCCCTCCCTCCTCGGCTGGCTGAAAGATGAACTTGACGCATATCCCCGAGGCATCGAGGATTTCAGGATTCTCCGCGAGAATCCTGGCCACACCAAGCATGATAGTGACATGAGCATCATGACCGCAGGCATGCATGACACCCTGGTTTACGGATCTGTAAGGACCGTTGAGCGCCGTCTCAGGCTCTTGAATGGGAAGAGCATCCATGTCTGCACGGAACGCAAGGCATGGTCTGTCCAAATCACCCAGAGCGGCCACTACCCCCGTCTCTGCGAGTCCGTGGCGGACGGTGTAGCCCAGCTCGGTGAGGAGACCTGCGACCTTTCCGGAGGTGCGTTTCTCCTGGTATGAGAGCTCCGGATGCCTGTGAAGATCTCTCCGGAAAGATACAAGCCACTCCTGGTCAGGTCGGGGCACACTGCCTTGCATCGGTTCCTCCTCATCCTACGGCGGACCAACTCAGTATGCAACGAACCGGTCGCCTTGTAAAGCCATTTCCCTCACCGGATGGGATGGGAGGGCCTTCACAAAAGTCCGGAGATGGGATAAGCTGACAGATCGAGATATCCGGGAGGATGGGGCTTGGAGGACGCAGATCACCAGAGAATCCGGCAAGGGTTGAGGCTCTTTGCAAATCCGGAGACAGCATACTTTCTCAGCCGGCCGAACCGTTTCCTGGTGCAATGCAAACGGGGAGAAAAGACCTTCGCCGCCTTCCTTCCCAATTCGGGAAGACTTCTGGAGCTGTTGCTTCCCGGCCGACGTCTCTACCTTGTCAAGGAAGGAGGGGCAGCGGCAGCACGGAGAAAGACCGAGTACACCGTCGTGGCTGTGGAGAGGGAAGGACGGCCGGTGATGCTCCATACCCACCGGACAAATGACGTGGTCCGCTATCTTTTGGAAAGGGGAGAGGTGCCGGGTCTGGAGAAGGCACGTGTGAAAGCCGCGGAGGTGAGGGTCGGACAGAGCCGCTTCGACTTTCTCCTTGAGATGGGCGGGGAGAGGATTTTCCTGGAGGTCAAATCGTGCACCCTTTTCGGGGACCACGTGGCCATGTTTCCTGATGCCGTTACCGCAAGGGGGACACGGCATCTGAGGGATCTGGCAGCTCTCCGTCGACAGGGAGTCCGCGGCGCCGTCGTTTTTGTCGTCCACTGGCCGGAATCCCGAATTTTTATGCCAGACTACCATACAGATCTGGCATTTTCCAGGACTCTGCTGGCGGTACGGCAGACAATAGAGACTATTCCGATCTCTGTGGGGTGGAATACGGACCTTTTAATGAGCGAGAAGGCGAGGCTTCTGGATATTCCGTGGGATTATGTCGAGAGGGAATCGAAAGACAGGGGCAGCTATCTCCTCATTCTGCGTCTTCCCAGGGCAAGGAGTCTCCAAATCGGCAGATTGGGAAGGCTCTCCTTTCCAAAGGGTTTCTATATCTACGTTGGGTCTGCGATGAGAGGGCTCACTGGAAGAATCCAGAGACACCGCCGCCTGAGAAAGCGGCCCCATTGGCACATAGACGCCCTCAGGGCCGCCTCGGAATTCCATTCTGCCTTGCCGGTCCGGTCTTCCCTTCGCCTGGAATGTGAGATCGCCCAGGCCTTGAAGGGAATAGGGGAGTGGGAGATACCAGGTTTCGGTTCAAGTGATTGTTCCTGTGGGACACACCTCTTTGGTATGGCCGGTGATCCCATCCATTCACGGCAGTTTCACCGACTCGTTCAGTATTTTCGGATGGATCGGTATGAAATGTCTCTGAGGCTCAGGGATCTGCCGAGAGGAGGGCAGGGCGATAGGAGAGCTCCGGCTTCTTGAAGGGCACGTATCCAGGAAGGTTCGCGACCGATACCGGTTGGATGAGTTGATCTCTTCGGCAAGGGACGAAGGCAGCTTTTCCGGTATCTATGTCGTCCGCCTGCTGGTGAGACGATTGAACGAGACAAGGGGGGCCGCGGTCTATCCGGAGAATGCCCTTAGACCCGGGTATCTCTATGCGGTGGGGATCGTCCAGGAGGTCCTCCGGGCGGTTCTGAGACTCTATAGAGAGGAGAGAAACCCCCAGGCCTTCCGGCTGGCCATGAGGAGACTCACTCGAAGGCTGGGAAGAGAATCGGTCGAGCGCACTCTTTCGAACTTTGTGCGGCTTTTTCCGCCCCCCGAGGTCTACCACGGCGAGCAGTCAGTGGACCAATACCTTGAACGAGAGACTGCAGGAACGCCCAATGCTCTTGTTGCTCTTGAGGAGATGGTCCTCCTTTCCCTATCCAATGAGAACCCCGCTTTTTCCCCTTTTGAGGAGTTTTTCGACGATGGAGAGTTGAGAAGCAATACGGACTACCTGGCGATCCTGGAGTCCATCGATGGTTTTTTCAAGACCCAGCCCTTTTTCGGTCCGGAGAACAAATCCGCGACCGATATTCTCAAGGTCCCCATGAGGGTCGCCCCCGAGTCCTTGACGGACCAACTCCTCTATATCAAGGACCACTGGGGTTCTCTCCTTTCCGGTGACCTGATGATCCGAATCCTCCTTGCACTCGACCTCATCAGGGAGGAAGAAAAGGTTCGCTTGCCCGCCCCCGGCCCGGCCGGTGTGCCCCGCTTCGAGCCGGAGACGGGCCTTTACGACGAGCCCGAAAGGTTCAGCAAGGACCTGGATTGGATGCCCAGGGTAGTCCTCATCGCCAAGAGTGCCTATGTCTGGCTCGACCAACTGTCGAAAAAATACGGCCGTCAGATCAGCCGCCTC